>CAYHFJ010000321.1:0-3160 GCA_964355885.1 uncultured Flavobacteriales bacterium | reverse complement strand
GAATTGATGATGGAAAAAATTTGTTCAATTACATTTCAGAAGAAGAGCTGCTTGCTTGCACGAGTTGTAATGCATGCACAGAAGCTTGTCCGGTGAATATTGACCCGTTGAATATTATTACAGAGATGCGGAGATACCTTGTGATGGAGCAAAGCAAAATGCCTGCTGAGTGGCAGATGATGATGAATAAAATTGAAACCAATGGAGCTCCGTGGCAGTTTGCGCAGGGCGATCGGTTTAACTGGGCTGAAAAGGATTGATTAATTTTACATCCATGACAGAACAACAAATATTCAAAACCATCTGCGATTATTTTATAGACAAACCGGTTAGGAAGATTTCGATTTTTGGATCTTATGCTACCGGTAATTTTAATTCATCTTCCGACATAGACATTGTTCTTTCAATGATCAATCCCGTTGGCTTGTTAAAATTGTCGGGATACAGGATTGATCTTGAAGAACGTCTTGGAATTTCTGTTGATCTTGGAACAGAGAATGGAATATCGCAGTTTGCATTACCATATATAAAAAAGGAAATGAAAGTGATTTATGAGCGAAATTGTGTGGGATAAAGTGAATACCAACGTAATAAAATTTGCTTTTATTTTTATTCTGATAGATAGTTCAGCTTCTTCTCAGATTCTTGCCATTCAAGAGACGAATTCACCTTCTGTTGATTTCCTTGGTAAGTATGGACCAAATTTCGTAGTCTCAGAATCAAATAAAGGGAAGGAAAGCTTAAGCCATTCCCTTACGATCAGCACTTATGATGATGACCTTAAAATAGTGAATTCAACGGATCTGAAAAACATTGATTATTCAGACAACCAGTGCATTCTAATTGATTCCGCAGTTTATGTGACCCAAATGGAATTGGAAGGTCAGCAACGGAAATATTTTATCCGGAATATTGTTATTCCCGGAGGAATAAATAAAGAGAGCGGAACAGAAATATTCAGCATGAATGCCTACAAGGAAAACTTTAAACTCCAGTCAGAATCATACGAATTTTTTTTCCGAATATCAGCCTCCGGTAAACGGGTTTTATTTTTATATGAAAATGATTTCAAAGAAAAATATAAAAATGAAGTTAAGTTTCGGACTTTTTATGGAGGCGATTCATTGTCTGATATAAAAATATTAAAAATCCCGTATTCCTGCAAACTTTCCCAAACAAGGGGATATGTATACAATGATTTGAACGGCGAGAAAGTGTTCATTCTTGTATCTGTATTTGACAAGCCATCAGGTAGAAAAAAAGAAGTTGTCAGGACAATTCTTTATGAATTTAACATTGAAACTTCTCATGTCCGTGAAATTGATATTCCGATCGATTCCGATTATGGTTCCTGCAAGATTACGTATTGCGATGGGAAATTACTACTTGCATTTCTTACAAAGGACGAAGATGAATCTGCGGTCACTGGTTTTAAGTTTGTCGTTTTTGATGATTCCTTGTTGAGCTTAAATGCATTAAACCTGGACACATTATTGAGTACAAAATGGAAATTTAGTTATAAGCTGAGTACGCCAACAACAAACACTTGGGACTTACTTAAAGGTAGTCGTGATACCTATAGGATTCGCAGTTTAGATTTGCTGGGGCAATCAAAAATAATTGCTGTGGTTGAAAAGAATAATCGTGAAGTGGTCAGCTCGGGAGGAGGGATGCCAATGGCAAATGGAACAGGGATGGGGTTTGGAGGGGGGGGAGGATTTGGCAGCGGTAAAGTCACATACATGGCAGATGATCTCCTAGTCACCGGGTTTGATATTTTATCCGGTCAACTGTTTACAAAGGAGATTAAGAAGAAGCAGCAATTTGACAGGTCAACATACATCTCATTCTTATTGTTTAAGAAGGGGATGAATGCTCAGCTTTTGTTTACGGATACCGATGAAGGAAATACGGATGTCTTTACAAGTTATTACAAGGTGAATAGTTACCTTATCGGTGATTCCGTGATTAAAGTTTCAGAAAATAATTTCACGAACGACATGTTTAAAGCTGAAAGAAAATACCGTTTTCAAACGAAGTCAACTTTAAAGCTAAATGATGATACTTATGTTATTGCTGCTACCGTTAAAGGGAAAGAATCTTATCTTCTGAAAATAAAATTGAGCGATTTGGATTAAACGGAAATAAATAAAGAACATTATCTGCTTATCTATTTAAAATGAATTTTACCATTGAAACCTATTCCAATTATGCCTCACGGGGTGAGCAACCCGATATCCTTTTTTGGGTTGGCTGCGCCGGCAGCTTTGATGAGCGCGCTCAGAAAATTACGAAGGCCGTCGCAAAAATTCTGCATCATTGCGATGTAAAATTTGCCGTACTCGGAACAGAGGAAAGTTGTACCGGCGATCCTGCCAAAAGAGCGGGCAATGAATTTCTGTTCCAGATGCAGGCCATGATGAACATCCAGGTTTTAAATGGTTATGGCGTAAAAAAAATCGTAACCGCCTGTCCGCATTGTTTCAATACGCTGAAGAATGAATATCCTGAGCTGGGCGGAAACTATGAGGTGGTTCATCATACTGAATTACTCCAGCAATTAATAAGTGAAGGAAAATTGAAAGTAAGTGGTGGTAATTTTACAGGGAAGCGGATTGTGTTTCACGATCCTTGTTACTTAGGCAGGGGAAATAATGTTTACGAAGCACCACGTGAAGTCATTCAAAAGCTGGATGCTGAATTGCATGAGATGAAACGCTCGCGTGCAAAAGGTCTGTGTTGCGGAGCCGGGGGCGGACAAATGTTCAAGGAGCCTGAGAAAGGAGACAAGGACGTGAATATCGAACGCACCGAAGAAGCATTGGCACTCTCACCAAATGTAATTGCAGTCGGTTGTCCTTTTTGTATGACGATGATGACAGACGGCGTGAAGAACTTCAACAAGGAAGATGAAGTGAAAGTACTGGATGTAGCGGAGCTTATCGCGCAGGCGAACGAACTATAAGCACCTCTTTTAAAAAGGATATTGATTTTGTATTCGATATTCGTAAATTCGAAGGCATTCGTTATTCGTACACCCGTTATTCGCACCTCTACTTCTCACCAAGATTGTAAAGCATAAACGACAACACATCCGTCATTTCCTCAATCTGCTTTGCCACCGGCTTGCTTGAGCCCAGCGCAGTAGCACCTGCATGAC
>CAYHFJ010000320.1:0-3179 GCA_964355885.1 uncultured Flavobacteriales bacterium | reverse complement strand
TGCGAAGAAGGCAACTTGCGCTGATACTTGCGGGTAAGATGAAGCCGCATGATGCGACGGAGTTGAAAGCGTTGTTTAGCCCACCCAACCCTCCCGAAGGGAGGGCTTAAAAAACAGCCGGCCCCCTAAATCCCCCAATGGGGACTTAAAAAACAGCCAAAGTAATTTCATTGTTCAACAGAAATTTATAAAATCATAGTGCGGCTTTGTTCCTCCCGGAAGGGGGAGGTTGGAAAGGACTGCTTCTCTGTAAATGCCGGGAGGAACCGGTTACATGATCATAGTTTTCGTTTTGAGGGCTGTTGATGACTTTGAAAAAAGTGATGAGTTCCACAGCGCCCTTATTGATTCAGTAGTAAAGCGTTACATTATTGTTGATTACGCATTTGTGAATTTTCTTTCTCTTGTTGACACACATATACATATGTGGTGTTGCTGAAATTCCGTCAAGCAGGTTATCAATCCTGAAAAGAAATTTTTCGGATACTAAAACTCCCCATTCTCTGTCGAGATATTCAATTACTGCATGAAGGTCAAGAATTGATCGTGGCGAAAAATATATTTCGTAATTCATCCACGTTGACGTTTCCTCACGAGGTTCATTGCCTGCCGGCGATCAATACGTTTTCCTTTGTTGAGTTGTTGAAGCCCCTCTTCAATAGATAACTTTTCTTCATGACTCATGTTTGCCCATTCGTCCAGCGATTGCTTGCTGTTAAAAAAATTTACCACCAGTCCATAAAGTTCCTTGAGAGATGCAGGACTTAACTCTCCGATTTGTTTTTCGAGACGGTTTCTTATTTGGGATGTTGTCATGACGATGATATTGATTCGCAAAGATTGTAACACATTAAATATATATCATTCCTTCAGCACTTTAGTGCACCAGGATTTTTGTCCGGAGGTTGCCTGTACAATGTAATTGTCCCGATTAAGATCGCTGAGGTCGATTGTAATTTCTTTCTTGACATTCCGATAGCTATCGGGAGCGTATTGCCAATTGCTCACTTGTTTACCAAGCAGGTTATAGATTTCAATTTGGTTTAGGCAACTATATATTTATTCCCACGAGCCCAAAATAAAAATTTGAGAGTGAAGAAGTGCCTTATTTTTTCGGCTTCTTAAAAGCGGCTTGTAAAACCAGATCAATAGTTGACGTGAATCTTTAGATGTTCATCCTTTTTTTTATCTTTTTTTATTTTGAAGCAACGTGCTGTTTTGGGCTCCCTGTTTTTGGCAGAATTTCCTTCCTCTGCTGTGTTGTCTTGCTGTTATGGTCGTATGTCTTCCAATCAATATTGTATTCATCGGCTTCATTTCCAAATACAGCCCATCCCTTACGAGGCCCCCTTGCAAATAATTCAAGATATGGGCCAGGTGAACACGCTTCAATAATAGGGTAGATTTCGTCTGGCTTCCGGCTATGCTCTTGTTTTCGTGTCTTTAAAATATTGACCTGTGAACGTCCTGGTGCCAAGGTTCTCATTCTCCCTCGTATTCCAAAGAGAATTATTTCTGTGGTATTCCTAAAATAAAAGCCAACCCCACGACCATCTGGGCCACCATCTTTTCTGATTTTATGCCAAATGAAATTTGACTTGTATTCAAAGCCCCATGCCTTCATTACCGCTAATCCGTCTGGAAGGAGCGCATTGGGAACCCATAGGTATAAATGCGCATTTTGGTTGGCGGTCTTCTGAACAGGTATTTCCATTATTTCCGGAAGTGAAAGCGTGTCATACCTATTCAACCTCTTGTGCTCTGGTGCAACTTTTCCAGTGCGATTTAAAAATCGCCAAGGCGGATCGGCAAGAATAGTTTTATAGGAATTTCCCTTTGATATTATTTTTTCTTCAAAATCTTGCTTTGCTGATATTTTAATTTTACTCATTATCCAAGTATAATAAAGGTGATATTCCGAAGGCAAGTATTGGACAACCGCCACCACCACCGCCTTCAATACGTGGTAATAGGGCACTCATATGTGTTGTATTCCCATTAGTAAATTTTCCAACATCCTTTGGTATGGCCGCTCTAAGTTCATTGCATCGCGTAATGATAATGCCTACACTTACTACGCGCAAGTCAAATAAAAGCCGGAAATTATTAAGGTCGCGATCAAAGAAGGGGTCTTTATTATTCCACTCTACTTCAAGTGCAATGCCATTTTTAAAGCAATCAATTTTATGGGTTGGAGATGACCTTTCTGCCTGATCAACTTTGATTGCCGTATCAAATTTTGTTTCAACCCAACCACGTTTAAACAGAAATGAATCAATTTGTGTTGCCATTAGACTTTTGTTTCCTTTTCCCTCAGCAGTTAATTCAGACCTTCTTAATTTGAAACTATTCAACAATCCAATAAGATCTTCCCATTCATTCGGAAAATCTTTAACCATTACGGCACACGCATGACGCCATTCACGGCATTCCCATGTTTCAAGTATGAGCGGCGGTAAAAGTTCAAGACCCATTTATGCGCCAAATATATCCCGTTCAATCTCATTTCCTGTTATTATTTACTAACATTTTTTTGAGTAAGTTGTTTGTATCTGTGTCTTTTCCCAGATGCTTTTGCGACGGAATGATTAAAGCGTTCAGTATCGGTTAGGACGATACAACAGGATTGAGTGTAAAAGCAGGCAGTTGATGGTAGAGTGAGTTGAACTGCAAGTTAATTGATTCTTAGGGTTAATCAGGAAAACCAACTTATGAAAGATCGGTGTGTCATAAAAGTCAACCAATTTACTTTTTCCTATCTTTGACATAATGAAGATTCAGACTGATCCTCACACGCTGCAGCGGGCAAATGAGCGTGGAACAGATGAAAGGGAAATTGAGGATGTTCTGATGAACGGAAAATGGGAGGAATAAGATATGACAGTTAATTACGATCAAAAAAAAGATTTGCTTTACCTGCGGCTTGATCACAGGCAACATGAAGTAACCAATAGGCGCGTCTCAGATGAAGTTGTACTTGACATCGGAGAAGACGGAAAAATAATCGGCATTGAAATCCTGGATGCCTCACTTCATGTTCAGCTTGAAACTCTCCTACCGGTTGATTTCAAAAAGGCAGGATAATTATTCGTGGCAACCTTAACCATTTCCGAATTTTTTATTAAAAAAATAAAACACCACCATTCCGCTTCCAATTACGCCCAGTGCGCCCAGGATGT
>CAYHFJ010000319.1:0-3197 GCA_964355885.1 uncultured Flavobacteriales bacterium | reverse complement strand
TATTATTCTGACTGAAGTTAGCACCGGTCATTAACCGGATTTGCAATCTTTTACCCAATTTGAGGCGATCTCCTATTGTCACGGAAGAATTATTGCTTGATTCATGCACAGTTTCTGTTTTGTAATAATTGAACTGCACAGTGAATGAATTTTTTTTATGCTGTAGGGAAAAAGAAGAGGAAGCCATGTAATTCCTTGACATGACCTCATAATCCTTACTTGTGGTTCCGGTAAACCCGGTGATACTGATCGATGTTTTCCTGCCGGGAATAATACTGAAGGTAATCTGGTCCGATTCTGAATTCTGTCTTCCAGTTGAACTTATGCCTGCACTATACATAGTATTTGTAAAGTGTTTCCAGAAGGTGCTGAAATACTGTGTCACTTTAAACTTCAATCCAAGCGATCCTGAAAATCTTTTCCAACTTTCATCCTTGGAGTCTTCGACATTACTCCATGAACGCACCATATTTAAATCGGCTGAAAGACGATCCTTGATCATTGACTTGTTGATACAAATGTTCAGTAACTGAAATCCTGAAGACAAATAGGGATTTCCTGGAGTATGGAAGTCATTTCCAATATTCAGGTATTCGAATTTCACTTTTGCGTTCAGCCTTGGAAGGTCATTTTCGGTAGCAACGTTTATGGCAATCTGGTTTAATGCTCCTGAGTTACTGCCGCCGGACTCTTGTTCAGGGCTTGAAGATTTTGAAATCTCAACTTCAACTTTTGAATTTTCACTAAGTTTTTTTTCGCTCTTAAGAGTTATAACCTGGCCGTTACCATTTCGATCGAAATTGTTAATGGCAGATTTGGAACTACTCCCAGAGAAATTGGTTAAAGACAGAATCGAACTATTCTCCTGACTTCCCAGGCCGGCTTTCATATGAACAACTGTTGTTTTATCAGTAAGGCTTGAAGGCAGGTGCATGCCGCTTGAAAAACTAAAAGAGGTCGGGCTATAATAAGGTGAATGCTTTCCAACAATTCCGCCAACTATTAGGCCCTTGTAACTATAATCTGCTCCAACTCCTGTATATGGATAACTTATAACAGAAAGCTTAGAATGACTTAATACATCGTATCCAACTGAAATCTTTTCAAACCGCATCAAAAATTTCTGAGTCTTATTCAATCCGGTGAGTTCTGCAGCATCTATTGAATCTGAAATTGCTTTCGCTTCACCTTTTACATTTTTTATTTTTTCCTGACCGCCATTGAAATCACTATTAAGATCCGTTGACGCTCCTTGCGAGTTCGGATTATTATTTGTCCCTATGTTTTTCAACTCATGAAATCTTCTATTCAGAGATTCGTATTTGCCCAATACAGTCCGCAGGCTATCCATTTTCATTTCATCCATTGCAGATGTATTTCCTGAAAGAGAATCATTTCTTAGCTGCCGGTATTCGATATTTGAGTTGGAAACATCCTTCAGGTAGTTCATGTCTGAGAGCTGAGAATTTACTGACTGATATTCCTGAAGTGAATCATTTTCAAAAAAAGGTTGAGACTCGTTCTTTTTCTCATTAAGGTAATCCTTGAACCCCTCCTTGGTAAACCCCAAACTAAATCTTCCGAATTGCAACGGACCATTAGGGGCTTGAATAATATTCCAGCTCAGGCTGACGGGAATTCCGGATAACGCTAGCCGGGGTTGAAAGAAAACAGAGCTGCAGTAACCATCTTCCCCGAACTCATTATTCGTCATGTAACCTCCGGAAATTTTCAAGGATCCTGACACATCAATCATATTATGAAGGGACATGCGTTTCCGCTTCACAATGTTTTCTTGCTCGGTCGCTGCACAAATCGTCTTCGAAAAAAAAGAAAGCAGAATAATTGTCAAGGGAGCTATTGTTTTAGAAAGTATCAAAAAGAGGTTATTGTTTTGACGCAATGAGTTTTCAATTTCAGATGTTGAAATCTTTTTAATTGTTCGTCCGTTGCAAATGAAATTATTGTTTCTTCTAAAATCAACCGTAGAAATACGGTAAATTCTATCGTATAACTACCGGTCTTTTTACCGTAGAAGTACGGTTGAATTTTCAGAATTAAATATTTTAGTTTGGCGACTATTAGAGATGCACTATAAAAAATGAAACACCCAGTAGCTGTTCTTAGTAATTCCAGAACTCAATTTCAGTCTGCACTGGAGTTATTTAATAAAAAATAAACGGCTGTCTTTGACTTGTTCCTTTGATACTTGTTTTTTTACAACCAAACATAAACGAAACATGAAATCAATTTTCCTGCTTGTGCTTATCTTAGGCACATCTCTTTTTTGCGCTGCGCAGCCAACTATATTTTGGTCAGAAGATTTTAATCAGTCGGCTAGCAGTTGTAACCCTGTTGATCCTCCGTTTAACTGGACGGTGACGGATCTGGGTGCGCAAGGCGGTGCTGCAAATTATTGGTACATCGACACCACAGTTAATTGCCACAAGTACGACACCTGTTATGCAAAAGACACCTCAACCATAAATCGTGCTTTGTATATCAGCTATGGCGACACTTGTGATTCCGCACTTTATGGCCCGGTTTACAAAAAAGGATGTGACAACACCACAAATAAAAGAGTTGAATCACCTTCAATTGATTGCAGCGGAAAAAGCAACATTAAACTTGAGTTTGATTATATGGCAAGAAAATTATTAGCATATGATTATGGGAAGCTTTGGTATTCGGCTAATGGAGGTTCAACATGGGATTCGCTTAGTTCGGTTTTGAATTCAGGATATTGCCCTACTTATGGACAGCATGGCGGCTTTTGGAAACATTATTCCGTTAATCTTCCTACTTCAGCAAACAACAACCCTGATGTGAAAATAGGATTCAGATGGCAAAACAACGATGATTGTTTGGGGACGTTTGTGTCGATTGCGGTGGATAATTTAACTCTGAGTTCTGATTGTGCAGCTATTTTTACAGTATCAGATGGCAGTATTTGTCCAGGAACTTGTACAATATTTACATTCTCTGGCCTAGAGTATGATTCATTGATTTGGTATTTTCCTGGAGCAAATCCGTCAACCAGCGATAGCAGCTCCGTTTATGTTTGCTATAACACTCCTGGTCTTTATTCGGTTTCATTAGTTGTTTATAATGATAACTGTATGGATTCATCTGGAATAAATAATTACATTACTGTTTATCCATATCCTCCGAACCAAGGAATTTCCCAAAATGACGAC
>CAYHFJ010000318.1:0-3208 GCA_964355885.1 uncultured Flavobacteriales bacterium | reverse complement strand
CCGGGGAAGGCCACAAACGCAAAGGCATGGACGCTTTCCAGAAACGTTTTCAACCATTCCGTATTTTACTGATCGGGAAAACTGGGATGCCATTGATCGAATTCCTGAAGATCAATCCGGGCGATTTATTTTGAAGCCCGAAAGCCGGTTAAGAAACGGGCTTCCGCACTCGAACCCGGAATGAGCGGTCCACTTTTCTGACTTGATAAAGGATGGTTATTTATCTTTAGACCTTTTTAGCAGATTCTCCTTACTAATGAACACTTAAACTATGCCATTGAGCTGGAACGAAATAAAGGAACGAGCAGTTCGGTTCTCGAAAGAATTTGAAAACGCCTGTAATGAAGAAGCTGAAGCCCAGCAGTTCTTAATTCATTTCTTCGATGTTTTCGGAATCAGTAACCGGCAGGTTTCCCTGTTTGAGTATAAGGTCAAGAAGCTGGACGATAGCGGTGGTTACATCGATCTTTTCTGGAAAGGAATGATCGTCATTGAAATGAAGAGCCGGGGTAAGAGCCTTGATAAGGCTTATGAACAGGCAAAGGATTATATCCATGGATTGAAATCTCACGAGATCCCGAAGTACATTCTGGTTTCCGATTTTGAAAATTTTCGGCTGTTCAATCTTGAAGATCAATCCTGGAGAGAATTCCAGCTCAAGGACCTGGTCAACAATGTCCAGTACTTTGATGCCATGGCCGGCTACCAGAAACATACCTACAAGGAAGAGGATCCCGTAAATATCCGTGCTGCTGAGCTCATGGGACGATTACATGATAAACTAAAGGAGGTCGGTTATGAAGGTCACCCGCTGGAATTATATCTGGTCCGTCTCCTGTTTTGCCTTTTTGCGGATGATACCGGCATTTTCGAGAAAGATATTTTCCATGACTTTCTCCTCGACCGGACCAGCGAAGATGGCTCGGACCTGGCCATGCACCTCGAAAAACTATTCTATGTCCTGAATACATCGCGTGAACGCCGGTTAAAGAATCTCGATGAAAACGAGAATGCCTTTCCATATGTGAATGGTAAATTGTTCGAAGAAGCCCTTCCGCCCGCTTCGTTCGATAAAGGAATGCGGCAAATTCTCCTGGATTGTTGCTACCTGAATTGGAGCCTCATATCTCCGGCGATTTTCGGTTCGATGTTTCAAAGCGTTATGAATCCGGAGGAAAGACGTAATCTGGGAGCGCATTATACCTCGGAGAAAAATATTCTTAAGCTGATCAAGCCTCTGTTTCTCGATGAACTCTGGCTAGAATTTGATTCGGTAAAATCGAATACGAATAAGCTCAAGGGTTTCCATCGCAAACTCGCCTCCCTCCGTTTTCTGGATCCAGCCTGCGGATGCGGCAACTTCCTGGTGATATCTTATCGTGAATTAAGGCAGCTTGAACTTGCGATTATTAGAGTTCTACATGGTGCCCAAATGACAACTAATATCACCAACCTGGTTTTATGCAATGTTGATCGATTTTACGGAATTGAATGCGAGGAATTTCCGGCACAAATTGCTCAGGTTGCTTTATGGCTAATGGACCACCAGATGAATATGGTTGTTTCTTCGGAATTTGGAGAGTATTTTCTAAGACTACCTCTGACCCAGTCAGCCAAGATAATTCATGGCAATGCATTATCAACCAGTTGGGATAATTTGATTGAAAACCTGCCATGGGAAAACCAATCTGATCCTAAAAGGTTTGACTACATTCTTGGTAATCCCCCCTTTGTTGGGAAACAATTTCAAAACCATGACCAAAAGCAAGATATGGCCAGGATATTTCATGGCATGAAAAGTTTTGGATCTTTGGATTATGTTTCGGCTTGGTATCTTGTTGCAGCCAAGTATTTGGAAATAAATAATATATTAGATATTCCTAGCTTAAGAACCAAGGTTGGTTTTGTTTCTACAAATTCGGTTTCACAAGGTGAACAAGTAGGCATTCTTTGGAATCACCTCTTTAGCCGTTACCATTTAAAAATCCACTTCGCACACCAGACATTTAAATGGGGCAACGAAGCTTCAAGGAATGCGGCTGTTCACGTTGTGATCATTGGCTTCTCTAACTTCAATGTTCAAGAAAAATCCATTTATGAATACGCAGAGGTTAGCGGTGAACCATATGTCAGACGGGTTGCCAATATTAATCCGTATCTGTTTTCCGGCAAGGACTTTGCAATTTCGTCACGTACCCGTCCGATTTGTCCTGTCCCACTGATTAGATTTGGAAATCAACCTATTGATGGTGGAGGTCTGATTTTCTCGGAGGAAGAAAAGCAAGAGCTTATAAAAAACGAGCCTGAAGCAAAAAAGTTTTTACGGGAATATGTTGGTAGCCATGAATTTATTAATAATTCCCATAGATATTGTTTATGGTTGAAAGATGCCTCTCCAAAGGAGTTGCGATCGTTTCCCTTAATAATTGACAGGTTGAACCGGGTAAGATCTTTCAGATTGGCAAGCAAACGCAAGGACACCCAAGATCTTGCAAATAGCCCTTCAGCCTTTGCCTATATATCTCACAATGAATCAGATTATATCATCATTCCAAGTGTATCTTCAATAAGGAGGCGGTTCATTCCAATGGGATTTATGCCAGCGTCCAGTATTGCTAGTAACCTATGCTTGATTATAAACAATTCAACACTTTACCACTTTGGGATTTTAAATTCCACAATGCACATGACATGGTTAAGATTTGTTGGTGGACGACTTAAGAGTGATTACCGCTATTCGAATGATATTGTTTACAATAATTACCCTTGGCCAGATGAAATTACCGAAAGTCAAAAAAATGCCATAAGTGGGGCGGGACAAAAGATACTAGATACACGAAAAGAATTTTCCGACAGCAGTTTGGCTGACCTTTACGATCCGATAACCATGCCTCCTTCCTTAGTCAAAGCCCATCAGGCCTTAGATAAGGCGGTAGATTCCTGCTACAGATCGCAGCCCTTCAGCACCGAAACAAAAAGGATTGAGTTCCTTTTTGATCTATACGAAAAATACACGGCTGATTTGTTTACAAAGGAAAAGGCTAAAAAGAAAGGAAATGGCTAACCTCGAAGTTAAAACTCAAGTCGATTTACCTTATGAAATTCGGATAACTTTGGTAACGAAAGATTTTAGGTGGTACCATTCCTTCAAAGAACTTTTAAATATTTTTGCTGAACACAAGTGATGGAATATCTGAATCAAAAAAGA
>CAYHFJ010000317.1:0-3212 GCA_964355885.1 uncultured Flavobacteriales bacterium | reverse complement strand
GAATCTGAAGCCGGATGAGGAGATGAAATAATCCCTAATCCGGCTTTTGTTTTACAATTGCTTTTAGCAGGTATTTTTCAAGATTATTTTTTCACAAAACATACGAAATAGGACGGATGCATTGGCAAATATTTGCCATAAATAGGCTATGAAAAGCCGGAAAATTGTTAATAAAAGTGTTGATAGGGAGCTAAGCGACAATGAAGACTAAGCACTTCATACTGCGAACTTGCAAGATACTGTGAACACGTTAATTGGAGTGGAAAAAGAACCCAAATTAAACAAGCATGAATCAAATTAATTATTCTACTACAAAAAGATATAAACGAGGCAAGCCCTTTCGGGAGGGATTGCTGGTAATGCTTATTGTGTGGTCAGGACTACTCTTTTCGAATAAAATGTATGCTACACATGCATCGGGATCGGATCTCACATACACTTGGGTTTCCGGAAATACTTTTAAGGTTACAGTTTCGTTTTTTCGTGATTGTGCGGGAGTTGCCGCACCGACCTCGATTACTTTAAACGCCCGCTCTTCAAGTTGCAATAGAAATCAATCTTTCACTCTGACAAAGGTTTCAGGAACAGGACAGGAAATTACATTTCCCTGCCTTAGTGTGAATACAAAATGTACAAGTGGATCTTCAATTTATCCGGGTTATCAGCAATACGTGTATGAGGCTAACGTAACCTTACTTCAACAATGTACAGACTGGGTATTGAGCTACTATGTCTGTTGCAGGAACTGCGCCATCACGACGTTGGATAATCCTTGTAACGAAAACATGTATGTAGAAGCAACCTTGAACAATGTAGCCGCACCTACGAATTCATCACCTAAATTTACAAATATCCCTGTTGCCTTTTTATGCGTCAATCAAAGCTTTACATATAACCATGGAGTTGTAGATCCTAATGGAGATTCACTTGTTTATTCCTTCATCACCCCTAAAACCTATAACACAGGTAACAATACAGTTGGGTCGGTTACCTACAACCCGGGATATTCGGCAAATAACCCTCTCACATCCACACCCGCTGTGAATTTGAATTCTTCCACCGGAGATATTACCATGTTCCCGACATCCAATAGTGAAGTGGGAGTCGCGGCTATATTAATCCGTGAGTATAGAAATGGGGTATTAATCGGCAGTGTTATACGCGATATGCAGTTTCTCACTAAATCATGCAATCCAAATTTACTGCCATCTGCATCGGGAATCAATGGATCAAGTAATTTTTCGGCAGTCGTTTGTCCGGGGAATACTCTTTCATTTACTGTCAATGCCAATGATCCAAATGCCGCGGATACCATTGCTTTGTATTGGAATGATGTTATTTCTGGTGCAACTTTCTCAACGGTAGGTGCCCAGATTCCGGTTGGAACTTTTTCCTGGACTCCAACATTGGCAGATGCAAGATCGCAACCCTATTCTTTTATAGTTACTGTACGTGACAACGCATGTCCAACTAATGGTTCACAGACATTTTCTTATTCGATATTAGTACCACTGGTGACAGCCACAATCAGTGCATCTTCATTCAATGGGTATAATCTTTCATGTTTCGGTATCTCTACCGGAAGTGCTACAGTAGTGGGAAATGGAGGAACAGCTCCATATACATATTTGTGGAATCCTTCCGGTCAGACTACAGCAACGGCAACCGGTTTATCTGCCATAACATATACAGCTACTGTTTCAGATTCTAATGGTTGTCCATTTCCGATCTCAATTGCACTTACCGCCCCGGTGGATTCTATTTCAGCTTCAATTGCATCCTCTACTGATGTCAGTTGTAACGGTGGATCTGATGGAACCGCGAGCACCCTAACCAGTGGAGGATTGACACCATACAGTTATTTATGGACACCCTCCAGTCAAACAACCGCTACTGCCACTGGCTTGAGTGCAAATACATATACCATCACTGCTACGGATAATAATGGATGCACTAGCCAGCGAACGGTTGTTATAGGCGAACCAACACTATTAGCAGGTTCAGTTTCCGCATTTACCAATGTGACCTGTAATGGAAACGCGAATGGAACAATTTCCACGAATGTTTCCGGTGGTACGCCGCCTTATACACACTCCTGGTCAAATGGAATGACTACACAGAATGTCAGTGGGCTGGCACCGGGTACTTATTCAGATACTATCAGGGATTCCAAAGGATGTCAGGTATTAATTTCTCAGCCTATCACAGAACCGGGAGGAGCCGTTGGAATTCCCGCATCTTCACTTTTCAGCACAAGCGTGCAATGTTTCGGAGGAGCAGATGGTACGGCGAATGTAATTCCTTCAGGGGGAACCCCTCCGTATAATGTTTCCTGGTCAAATTCAGACATAGGTAATTCTGCAGATAGTCTCAGTGCCGGAGTTTATACTGTTACTATTGTAGATGGAAATGGATGTACTTACGATACTTCAATCACAATTACTGAACCGGTTGTTTTAAATTCACAGTTCGTTAATTTTTCCACAACGCCTGCAGGAACAAATATTACATGCAATGGTGATTCGGATGGGACGGTTAAAGTATCAGTTTTTGGTGGAACTCCTCCATATACCTACTTATGGTCTGATGGATCGACACTAGATTCACTTGTTGCAAAACCTGCAGGAACTTATTGGGTAAATATCATTGATACAAATGGATGTGTACATACTGATACAACAACATTAACTGAACCCTCACTTTTAACTAACGTGCTCAGCAAGCAGGATGTAGTTTGTAAGGGAGAATCCTCCGGCTGGATTAAAACAAATGTTTCAGGTGGATCTCCTGCTTATACTTATTTATGGTCTCCATTATCTCAGACAACAGATAGTATCGGAGGGTTGCTTATTGGATTTTATGATGTGACAATAACAGATTTGAATGGTTGTCAGGTTTTCGATACGATAACGGTGAATGAGCCTGACACACTTGTACCATTAATTACTTCCATCCAATTCTTTGGTGATGTGAATGTAAGATGTAGCGGGGATTCAACCGCAACAGTTTCGGTTCAGGTTACCGGTGGAACAGCACCTTACACCTATACTTGGAATAATGGATTGAACACTGATACTGTTTTCAATCTCCCGGCAGGTACTGTATCTGTTTATGTACGGGACACGAATGGATGCTCAATCATCGGAGGGCGGACACTAACGGAACCAGGGCCTTTTCAATATGGGACAATTATTCATCACCCGGAATGCTAT
>CAYHFJ010000316.1:0-3248 GCA_964355885.1 uncultured Flavobacteriales bacterium | reverse complement strand
GACGATTTAATTGGAAAAGCAAAGGAAATGGCTGATAAAGCAGAAAAAATGATGGAAGAGGGTTTCGGCAAAGCCAAGGAAAGTTTTGAGAAAGCCAAAGAAAGTGAGACCTACGCTAAGCTCAATGATCTCATGGGTCAGGTAACCGGTTATGTTGACAAGAAAATTGAAGAATACAAGCAAAGCGATATTCCCGGCAAGGTAGAAAACATGCGGGATAAGGCCGAAACCAAAGCCGAAACATTGATCGATCAGGCCAAGGCATATGGCAATATACTTGCCAATGACATGGAGCAAGTGATCGAGGATGTCAAAGGGAAGATATCGGGCGACGGGAAGAAGAAGGTTTAAACAAACTCCCTCATTGATTTCTGAATCAGCTCGATCGCTTCGTTCATCTGTGCCTCGTTGATAATCAGCGGCGGAGTAAAACGGATGGTGTGTTCGTGGGTGGGTTTGGCCAGGATCCCATTTTCTTTCATCACCAGACAAAGATCCCATGCCTGTTTGCCGTTGACCGGACGAATCTGGATTGCATTCAGCAATCCTTTGCCGCGGACTTGTTCAATAAGTGGAGAATCGAATGCCTTCATCTTTTCGCGGAAGATCTTGCCCATGTTGGTGGCATTTTCAGAAAGCTTTTCGTCAAGCAAAACATTCATGGCCGCCAGAGATACCTTTGCAGCCAATGGATTTCCACCATAAGTTGAACCATGCTCACCGGGACGGATTGTCAGCATAATTTCATCATCGGCCAGCACGCAGGAGACAGGATACATGCCTCCTGAAGCAGCTTTACCCAAGATAAGCAAATCCGGACGTACCCCTTCGTGGTCGCAGGCCAGCATTTTACCGGTCCGGCACAATCCTGTCTGTACCTCATCAGCAGCTAGTAAAACGTTGTACTCTTTGCACAATTGCGCTGCTTTTTTCAAATAATTATCTTCAGGGACATAAACTCCGGCCTCTGCCTGAATCGGCTCTACAAGAAATCCGGCAGCATGCGGATGACTCAACTCTTTTTCGAGTGCTTTCAAATCGTTGTATGGGATCTTGACAAAGCCTGGAGTAAACGGACCATAATCGCCGTACGAATCCGGATCTGAAGACATGGAGATGATGGTGATGGTGCGGCCGTGAAAGTTGCCGTCACAAACAATGATCCGTGCTTGATTTTCGGGAACTCCCTTAATTTTGTACGCCCACTTGCGAATCAGTTTCAAGGCAGTCTCATCACCTTCGGCCCCTGAATTCATCGGCAGGATCTTGTCGTAACCGAATAGCTTGGTCATATATTCTTCCCATTCGCCCAATACATTGTTGTAAAAAGCGCGGGAGGTCAGGGCAAGTTTACCGGCTTGGTCGACAAGGGCTTTTACAATCTTTGGATGACAGTGGCCCTGGTTGACGGCAGAGTAGGAGGCAAGAAAATCGAAATATCGCTTACCTTCCACATCCCAGACAAAAACACCTTCACCTCTTTCCAAAACTACAGGAAGTGGGTGGTAATTATGGGCTCCGTAAAGTTCTTCCCTGTCTATATAATCTTGTGTTTTCATCTTATTTTGTTTGAAAGGTTTCACTTATAAAATTGAACGAAGCTAAAATATTTTTATAAAAGTAAATATGATTTATGCTTGGTAGATTAATGTCTTAATATTCTTTTTTCAAATGGTTTTGCCTTAACTTTATATAAATGGCAATAAGCAATATGGAACAGAAAGAACATTCGCTTCAAGGTTTAATCAAACCACAATATGAAACGCTAATATTTTTATTCAGAGGTTTCAAAGTAATGATAGATTCGGATTTGGCGATGTTGTATGGTGTTCCAACCAAAAGACTAAAGGAACAAGTTAAACGTAATATTGATCGGTTTCCAGAAGATTTTATGTTTGAACTTACTGGGATAGAAAGAGATAAACTGGTCGCAAATTGCGACCGGTTATCAATAATGAAACATTCGTCAATTAATCCAATGGGATTTACTGAACAAGGGGTAGCGATGCTTTCATCGGTATTACATTCTGATGAAGCGATAAAAATCAATTTCAGAAATTAATAGAGAGTTTCGCATTAATCCTTCTTCCCGTCAAATAATTAGGAACGGCATGCATCTGGTTTTCAAAGTCTGATACCCAATAGTAGGAAATGGTATTATCCAAATCAAAAAGGTTGAATATTTCGAGTGAAAGCCAGGCTTCTTTCAATATCTTGGAAAAGAAACTTGCGCGTTTTGAGCCGGGACTTCCCACCAGCATTTTAGAGAATCCCAGGTCGACCCTTTTGTATGAAGGCATTCGGAAATTGTCGAGATATCGTTCCCCTCTTGGCGGACCGAAAGGCAATCCACTTCCATACAAAAGTGTAAGGTTCATCTTCACGGTAGGGTTTTTAGGCAGGTAATCCTGAAAAAACAACGAGAAATTAAATCGTTGATCTGTTGGTCTGGGCAAATATCCTGGATAGATCATCGATGCCGTTGATCCGGATGCTGCCGGTTTTAAGTACGAATCACCCAAAATGTCTTCCTCCGTCTTCATAATAGTTACGGATGCCCAGGAGGTTGCCCCAGGAATAGGTTCTCCAAAGATCTTCATCTCCAGTCCGGTGGCATATCCTTTTGCCTGTTGCTCCGGGAAATATTGTAGGTCAAGGTTGACGACTTTGTACGGTATCAGATGTGTCAATGATTTGTACCAAAGTTCAGTAGAGAATTTAAATGGTCTGTCACCCCAGGTAAAAGGATAATCGAGTCCGGCAACATAGTGAACTGATTTTTGGGCGCGAACATCCGATACTAACTTAGCATTTCTATTTTTTAACTCTTTGAAAAATGGCATCTGCGAGTAAATACCCCATGCAGCATGAAGCTGCAACTGCCTAAGTTTATTGGGAATGAAGCGAAAGGAAATTCGCGGACTGAAAATTGTTTGACGATTAAAATCCCAGTATTGAATTCGTCCTCCAAAATTGATCAAGAGCGATGAATTTTGGAAGTCTAACGTAAAATTGTCTTGCAAATAGCCATTTAGTCGTTTGCTGATAAGACGGTTGTCCGCTTTTATGCTGTAATATAGTTTCAGCGTTGGATTATTGTATGGCAGTGAGTATCCGGACGAATCCCGCATTTCCCACTCGCTAACCTGGTCCCGGATGTTTTCTGATTGGTATTTAAGTCCCCATTTGAATTTGTGATTGTTGAGGCTGTATTCACCGATATGTTCAATGGTTTGGATAGAAGCCTG
>CAYHFJ010000315.1:0-3259 GCA_964355885.1 uncultured Flavobacteriales bacterium | reverse complement strand
TGTAGGAATATCTGGTATAGAAGGCTCTTATTTTCATCTGAGGTTATTTCGTTGAATGGAAATCAGGGATATTGCAGAGGCATTAACAATGTTTTTTAATTGGTGACCCTACTCCTGTTTTGGCTTGAATCAGCCTGCTCAATTTTATCTCCGGCGTTTTTCTGTTTCTTTTGTCTGGCAAGTTGTTCCTCATAAATATCCCAACCAATGGTTTCAATATCCTCAGTTTTTTCAGGCTCACTCAACAACAATACATCGCCTTCCTTGACTCCTTTGTTGATAATTATATAATCCTCATTCTCTTCTCCGGTATCAACCAGTTGCTTGGTGATTTTATTCTTGCTGAGATACACAAATCGGGTAGAATCAGTCTCAAAAACCGCCTCGGAAGGAACGTACATTTTATCGTTGTAAACGCCTGTCTGTATTAGATTTCCCGTAGTCATGGCAGGCTTTAAATCAGGATCACTGCCAAAAACCCTGATGTTAACAAGGAAGACTTTCGAATCGCTTTTGGGCATTGGCTGACCAATATTCGCATCAGAAATAACCTCTCCCTTCAGCTCCTTATCAGGAAAGGCATCAATACTCAGTGTTACTTTTTGTGCAACCTTGATTTGAGCTATGTCGATCTCGTTGATGTAGGTCTCTGAGATCATTTTGGTCATATCGGGCAGCGTGGCAATGATCGGACTCCATGGGGTCAGGACAGATCCAACCTGTATTTTGATTCCAAACCGGTCGCGGGCATAAATCACCATACCGGGTTTTGGCGCTTTGATGATAAGGGCTTCATATAACTTAAGAAGGTCATCGACTCTTTTTTGCTTCAGCCTGAAATCGAGGTTACGTCGTTCCATCTGCGAATTAAGCTGTCTTTGCCGCATGCCTAAGCCTTTGATATCCTGTTCCAGTTTCCTTTCGGCTTTGCTCAGATCCATTTGTGCTTTTTTAATGACGGATGGTGATTCATAAACCGATTCTGCCAAAACAATCTTGCGTTCTTCCACATCAGATTGAGAGTTAGTTATTAAATCACGGTAGTTGCTCAGGTTCAAGTTTGAATCCAGCTTGGCATCCTCAATCACGACCATCGCAGCTTCCAGCTCGAGCCGAGCTGTTGTCAGAACCTCTTCAATGACTTTATGGTCCAGTGTGGCAATATATTGGCCTGAATCAACAACTGATCCCTCTTCAATCAGATCAGTAATCTTGATTTCGTAAACCCTGACATTCTGACTCGAAAGAACAGATGGCAGCAGGATATTTTCGGATTTTTCAGACTCCAGCTGACCGGAGGTATGCACCTTAACTTCAATTGATCCTTTCTGGACTTTGCAGGTAATCAACTCTTCTCCTGATTTACTTCTAAAGCTGAAATAAAGGATCACCAGCAAGGAAATTGAGATGGAAAATATGATCAGCAACTTTTTTTTGTTCATAACAATCTGATTGATTCTTCGATTGGACTTCCTTTGGTTTGAAAAGTTTAAACCAATAGGCTATACTTTGGCAATGAATAATTTTTGCAAGAAAATTGACGGTTCCAAAGATAAGAATAGAAATGAGATACGTGAAGATTTTACAATTGTCGAAAGCACTTTTGTAAAACACAAAATTCTTTTTTTGCAATTGCTATCATTATATTATATTTGTTTAGAAAGCTAAACTAAATTGTTAAACGAATGAACAAGCAGGTCTGCTTGGACAATTTTCTTTTCGAAGAGTTAAAATCAGGAAATACCAGGGCATTTGATCAGATTTTTAAGGAAAATTATCCCAATCTGTGTCGATTTTCCTATTCTATCGTACATGATGAGGATGCGGCTCATAGCCTTGTTCAGGATGTTTTTGTGAAACTGTGGGAAAATCGTTCTAATCTGAACCATGTTGAACGACTGACACCTTATTTGGCAGCCATGACCAGAAACCACTCCCTTAATTATATCAAACGGGAAAAACGGAACATCCAACTTTCAGATATTCCGGTTGATGCTCAAACCATCATTAGTACTGAAAATCAGATTGATGCAGATTCCTTTGAAGAACAGCTTGTTCTTGCCCTTTCGTTGCTGCCAGAGAGATGCAGAATGGCTTTTGAATACAGCCGTTTCGAAAATTTTACCAACAGGGAAATAGCCCTTAGGATGCATATCTCCATGAAAGGGGTTGAAGGATTAATGGGTAGAGCTTTAAAGTCGTTGCGTATTTCGCTTGCCGGGTATTTGCCTTCTGCTAAGATTGGGAATGCAAAACATATGATATATTTTACGATGATTAAAATTGCTTTGGCTGGTATTAGCGGAAGCCGACCAAAATAAAATTCCAATCATTTTTTGCTTTTATCGCTTTTTAAAAAGGTAAATAAAGTTCAATAATCACTTTTGTATAAGTGAAAATAATCCATATAATCACTTGTTTATTCGTGATTATTTTCCCTGCTGCTGACCCCGCTGCTGCTGATATGCAATCAGCAGAAATTTATCTGGGATTGGTAACTACGGCTTACCTAAGCTTATCAGGGTCTTACCTCTCATGTCTTATCTCTTATATCTTATTTCTCATTTTCCTTATGTAGGGTATCCCCCCACTTCATTTGTCATTCATAAAAAGAACTGATAAATGGATCCCCAACACGACGAAATATATGATTTAATTGCTAGGTCCTTCTCTGGCGAATTATCAGAAGAAGAAACACTCCTTTTACATACTTGGAAAGCGGCTGAAAGATCAAATCTTTCAGCTTACCAGGATTTTGAAGCGATTTGGAAGCATTCCAACCAGATGGCGCTTCCTTCGCAGATCGATCTTCCCGGATCGCTCGAAATAACCTATCAAAAAGCAGGAATTAAGAATCGTGGAATTAAGTGGATAAGCCTAATGCGCCAAGTTGCTGCGGTGCTGGTTCTATCCGTAATTTTCGCTTCAACTTACCAGATGGTTGTCAAGCCGGGGACCTTAGTTAAGAAGGAAGTTATTGTATTCCAGGAAGTAAGGGCATCGTTTGGAACCCAAACGCGACTGGAACTACCGGATGGAACCATAGTTAGCTTGAATTCCGGAAGTACCCTAAAGTTTCCGACTACTTTTGATAACAGCAAGACTCGTCTTGTTTATCTGTCGGGTGAAGGGAATTTTAAAGTGGCTATGAATGCACAACAGCCCTTTGTTGTGGATATTAACAAGCTTCAGGTAAGGGTTCTTGGAACCACCTTTAATGTGGATGCCTATCCGGGGAATGCCACAATTACAGTTGCTT
>CAYHFJ010000314.1:2717-3293 GCA_964355885.1 uncultured Flavobacteriales bacterium | reverse complement strand
TCTCCAACACGACCAACGAAGTAGTAACCGCTCTTTGCACGTTTCGGGTGAACAAGGGAACTCCCGAATTGTGGGATCCGCTGACTGGCGAAACCCGATTGCTTCCTGATTTTAAACTGGAGAATGAACGGATTCAAATACCTCTTCATTTTGATTCGTACCAAAGCTATTTTGTAGTCTTCAACAGGAACAATGAAGTGCAAACAGCCAGTCCTAAATCAGTAAAAAACTTTCCTGATTCAAAAGTTTTAAGTGAAGTCAGTGGTCCATGGAAAGTGTCATTCAATCCGAAATGGGGTGGTCCGGCAAGCATCAGTTTTGACAAACTCATCGATTGGACGACCCGACCGGAAGAAGGAATTAAATACTATTCCGGAATAGCCTCATATCACCAAACGATCAGCTTAGCAGAAAATACACTTGCCGATAAAAAATCGGATATTTTCCTTGACTTGGGAGAAGTTTACAATCTGGCCCGCGTGCATGTTAACGGAAAAGATATGGGCGTGATCTGGACGGCACCGTACCAGTTAAAAATTTCGGATGCCATTGTCCCGGGCGAAAACCAAATCGACG
>CAYHFJ010000314.1:0-2707 GCA_964355885.1 uncultured Flavobacteriales bacterium | reverse complement strand
ACGTTGAAGTGGCAAACCTTTGGCCAAACCGTTTGATTGGCGATGAGCAAAAACCCGACGACGGAATTAAAAATCACCAATGGCCGGAATGGCTTGTAAAGAATCAAGCCCGTACCTCCGGACGGTACACTTTTACCACCGGAAAGTTCTACAAAAAAGACTCAGAATTATTGAAATCCGGACTAATTGGGCCAGTGAGGATTTTGGTGAAAGAAAAATAGAAGCCTCCCTCAACCCCCTCCCAAAGAGGGGGCTTCAGGCCAAAAAGTTATGAGGTAAGATAATTTTAATAAGCAATGTTGTCAATATATGCAACCAAAAGTCTCCCCTCTCGGGGGATTAGGGGGCTTTTAATAAATTAGAATATGACCAAAGTTGGATTATTTGGAATTGGCCTCGATACCTATTGGGCACAGTTCGACGGATTGCTCGACAATCTGAAAAAATATCAGGAACAAATCAAAACTAAAATTGCCGGATTTGGTGTTGAGGTTGCCGATGCCGGGATAGTTGACAACCCCGTGAAGGCTCGTGAAGCCGCTGATTACCTGAAATCGCAGGATGTGGAAATCGTCTTTCTGTATGTTTCCACTTATGCACTTTCCTCTACGGTATTGCCGGTGGCTCTAAAGCTTAAAGTTCCGGTGGTGATTCTGAACCTTCAACCGGTTGCCGAATTGGATTACGAAGCTTTTAACAAATTGGGCGACCGTGGCAAAATGACGGGTGTGTGGCTTGAACATTGCCAGGCCTGCTCAGTTCCCGAGATTGCCAGCGTGTTTAACCGCTCCGGAATTCAGTACGACTTTGTGACCGGATTCCTTCAGGACGAAGAAGCATGGCGCGAGATTGAAGCCTGGACTGAGGCTGCGCGTGTGGCTTCTGCAATGCGTAACAATCGGCTGGGCGTATTGGGCCATTATTACGGTGGAATGCTCGATGTTTACACCGACCTGACCAAACAATCGGCCACATTTAGTACACACATCGAACTGCTCGAAATGTGCGAACTGAAAAAATACCGCGACGAAGTGACTGATGCCGAAGTGCAGTCTAAAATTCAGGAATTTCATGAAGCTTTTGAGGTAGCTCCGGAATGCGAAGCTGCGGAAATTGAGCGGGCTGCGCGGACTTCACTGGCATTGGACAAGCTGATAAATATCCGCAATCTGGGTTCGATGGCTTACTACTACGAAGGCGAATCGGGTAACGAATATGAAAATATTGTCACTTCGGTCATTGCCGGAAACACCTTGTTAACTGGCAAAAATATTCCGGTAGCTGGCGAATGTGAAGTGAAAAATGCACAGGCCATGAAGATTATGGCTGAATTTGGTGCCGGAGGATCGTTTTCCGAATTTTATCTGATGGATTTTAACGATGACGTGGTTTACCTGGGGCACGATGGCCCAGCTCATTATGCTATTGCCGAGGAGAAAGTAAAATTGGTTCCGCTACCAATTTATCACGGAAAACCGGGCAAGGGGCTTTCTATTCAAATGAATGTAAAACAAGGACCTGTAACATTGTTGTCGGTTGTTGAGGGGAAAGACAATATTTTTCTTTTAGTTGCCGAAGGTGAATCGGTAGCGGGCCCAATTCTTCAGATAGGAAATACCAATAGTCGCTATAAATTCTCGATTGGAGCCAAAGATTTTATGAATCAATGGTCGAAGCAGGGACCGGCTCACCACTGTGCTATTGGTGTGGGGCACATTGCCGGTAAAATTGAAAAATTAGGGCAAATATTGAATATGGCCGTAGTGAAAATTTGCTAAAAAATAAGAATATGGTACAAGTAGCTTTTAAAATGAAATTAAAACCTGGTTTTGAAAAGGAGTATAAGAAAAGGCATGATGAAATCTGGCCTGAATTGAGTGAAGAACTCTCGCGGGCAGGCGTGACTGACTATTCAATTTTTTTGGATAAAGAGACCAATTATCTTTTTGCTGTTCAGAAATTGGCAGCGAATAATGCGGCTGACCAATTACCTCAAACCGAAATTGTCAAAAAATGGTGGAAGTTTATGGCTGACATTATGGATGTAAATCCAGATAATTCACCTGTGGTTGTTGGTCTAAAAGAAGTGTTTCATCAGGATTAGATTAAATAACATCTTAACTTAAACTATAAATTATGAATAAAGTACTAACACAACAGCAAGTTGAGTCTTATCAGCAGGATGGTTTTTTACTGGTTGAAGATTTTCTAAATGAAGAAGAACTTTCATCATGGAGAGAAGCGGTTAATGAAGCAGTTAAACAAAGAGCGGGAAAAAAAATGCCGGGTAGCGATATTAAAACCGGCGACGATGACGGAATCAATGAAAATAGCGAGTATTTTGGAAAAGTATTTGACCAGATGATAAATCTTTGGCAAACAAATGATAAGGTAAAGCAAATTATGCTTGATGATAAGCTGGGTGAAATGGTGGCTAAACTTGGCGGCTGGGATGGAACCCGTATTTGGCATGATCAAGCCCTGATAAAAAGACCCTGGGCAAATCCTACTGCATGGCACCTGGATACTCCTTTCTGGTCATTTAGCGATAGACGCGCTCTGTCGGTTTGGGTGGCTTTGGATGATGCAACTTATCAAAACGGCTGCTTATTTTTTATTCCAGGTTCTTATCATGAAACTAAAAATGAAAATCCGGGAATCGGTATTAATATGGATACGATTTTTAAAACCTATCCTCAATTTCTGG
>CAYHFJ010000313.1:0-3295 GCA_964355885.1 uncultured Flavobacteriales bacterium | reverse complement strand
TATAATTCTCAAAAACGAAACCTGTGATTTTTCCGCTCCGGCAGTACGTTTTAAGATTGTACTCTTTCAGCAATTCAAGAAACGTTTCTCTTGAATTCGCTTTCTTGTAACAGGTTTTAAGCATCGCCAACACCTGCTCCTTATTCGTCTCTCTTCCGGCTCGCAGTTTAAATTGGTATTCTTTTTCAGTTAGGAGAGATTTCTCTTTTTTCCCATGTACAACGATTGATTTAGAAAGTTCAGGGAATTTTTCAATCTGGTAATTCTGAATTTCATTTTTCAGCTTTTGTAAATCAGCTTTTGGTAAGCGGAGCGACTTCCCTGTTTTGTATTCAACCCCAGACGCACAGATGTGTACATGGTAATGTTCTTTATCAAGATGGGGAACAGCTACAAAGATCCCATTGGGGTTTCTTTGCAGGATGTACTCCCTTGTGATGTCTTCCATTTTTTTAAGCGTAATGTACTTTGCATCATCTCTGTGCAAGGACAAAATTTCGTGGGTGAGCCGAACGCTGTCTTTTCGCTTCCGGGTTCTGAGGAGTTCATTTACTTTGTATTGCTTCACCCATTCATTGATTGTCTTACATTTCAGGTTATGAGTAATGGTAAAGGTGGACTTGTCGTTATTCAACAACCTGTCTTTGTCATTCAACATGTACTCCAAAATCTTCTGAAAAACATCTCTCTTATGTGATTTGATTTTGATGATCATGAGAAAATAGAGTAGGGTTACGGAAGACTTCGTTCATCTGGCTTTCCAACTTTTGAATTCGCCTTTCGATCCGGTCTAGTTTTTGTTCTCGTTCCCAGAATCTCTCCTTTGTATGAGAAATGGACTTAATTTCATTCAGGCAATCGGAAAGGAGTTGTTCGAGATGAGCAACCATGAGTCTATTCGGAACAATGTATGTTCGTTCCAGATAGGCGAAGGCTGCACTTTTAAGCAACGCTGGAACCGTTAAGTGATGTTTTTTTGCTGCTGCGACAATTCGTCCAAGTTCGCCGTTACTTTTCGTAAAATGGACAGTGTATTCTGGCTTATTCCTTCTCTGCTTTTGCTTGAACTCTAAGAAATACTTTTTGCGATAGTCTTTCTTGACGGCCTTAATCTCTTCATCACTTCCCTTTTCAAGAACGCCACTTGCTTCAAGATACTCCCACATTGGGCTGTTCTTTCGCCTAAGCATTATCTTTTTTAGTGGAAATAGGTAGTTCTAAAATCGGAATATGCTCAGCCTGAACTTCACTTTGGATTTCTACAGGTTGGATTTCACTGTAGGTACGAAGGACTCTGTTTTTGTAAAATGGACGAAGCCTGGCCATAATGGGCTTTTCATTTCCGCAGACAAGAAGGGCTCGGTTTGTTTGTATGGTCCGGATTTCATCGTTGGTCATTAAAGGACGAATCACTTTTTCGCCTTTTTCACCTGTGAATTCATATTTCCCAAGTAAGGACTCTAATTCTTTGGTTGTCTCATGTGACTGCCCGGTAAAATACATTTTGGCAAAGCAGTTTGATTTGATTGCATCGGCATCATACCGGCCATAGTTATGGATAAGTTGTGCAAAATCCTGAATGAGTAGCATGATCCCGGCCCTGTGTTTACGCACATTTGCCACAGCAAGTGGTAGAGTAGGGAGGCATAGTGAGGAAGCCTCGTCAATCAAAAGGAAAATATCATGCTCTTTATTTTTTGGAAACCTGCTTAGAATAAAAGCAATAAACTGTTCGAAAAATAACGAGGTCAAAACAGAATAATACTTCTGATCAGCAACTGAGTTTTGGATAAAGAGTGCGACTCTTTTATCACGCAACTCCTGAAAATCAATTGTGTCGAATGAAGTTACCTTTGCAACTGAATCATCACTGAAAATCTGAAGTGCAGCCTTGCAGGTGGCTAAAATGCCGCTCACTACTTTGGCATCGTATGCAATAAATGATTTGTATTCAGCAAAAAGTACATTTTCCGCATAGCGGCTGAATAAAGAGTCCACGGCTTCAGGATTGCCTCCAAGTTGGTTAAGAAGCTGACGGACATTGTATAGGTTCTGGAATTGCTCATCTTGTGTTTTGAGGATTGTGATAAGCATTGTAAGTAGTGCTGTTGCCTGAGTATTCCAGAATGGATCCTTTGGCTCTCCACCGAGGGATGTTCGAACAAGAAGCGAGGCTACTTTTTGAATATCCGAGGTTGACTTTGCGCGTGCAAGTGGATTATAGCCGGAGGATACATCCTGCCTTGCAAAGTTGAGTGTCTTCACCTCATACCCTCGTGCTTTTAAATACCCACTGCTTTTTGTATATAGTTCACCTGAAGGATCATGGATAATAAAACTTGACTGCATCCGGTAGAGGGAGGGTATTAAAACAATACTTGATTTACCACTTCCTGTTCCGCCAATGATGAGGGAGTTCTCATAAGATCGTTTGACAGATAAATTTCTTTTCCCTGTGAGACAAAATCCAAAACTGCTGCTTGAAAGAAGCGTTCCTGCAGAAACAAATTCTGCTTTGAATTGACGGTTCCTTTTGGGAACGCCACTCACAAGTGCTTCCACAAATTCAAACATGAATGTGAAAGCAGCAATGATGAGATCAAGCATCAGTTTTATGATTTGTTCGATGATGGACATGATTGGAAATGATTTACTGGATTATTATTTGTGCTTGACCTATCTATCCAATGAGCGGTCTTCCCTGTCTTCTTCATTCCCCCTGATTGAATCAAGCTCATGTTCACGGATTGCCTGTTCGGTCTCCTCCATGGTGATTTCATTTTTCTCTTCTCGCTCGTGGGGCTGCGATTTTTCTGATCGTTCCCCTGTGGTTTTACCTTCCCTTGATTTTTCAATGCCCTTTTTTCCATCAATCTCCTTTTCGATGGGCATAACTGGGGCCTTCTCATCTGAAACGTCTTTTGAGCTTTGCTTGCTCTCAATCCGCCTTTGGTGCGCCTCCTCCAACAGTTGCTTGCTGTTGTCAGTAAACACTTTTTTTAGTTCCCAGAGTTTTTCAGACTTTTCTGAAATCGCCTTCCCGGAATGATCGAAGGCTGCGAATTCATACTTTTTGGATTGCTCATTGTAGCTGCGGTGAATTTTTCCAAGGTTGTTGCGATAGGAGTCGGTTACAGTTACTAAATGGCCATCCTTTGTTGGATGTTGATACTCCACGAAGATGACCTGATTTACTTTTTTACTGTTTGTTTGGTTTTGATTTGAATTTTTCATTTGATTTAAGTTATTAAGGGTTAAATTAATTTGTATGGATTGACTATTTAATTTTTTGAAT
>CAYHFJ010000312.1:0-3343 GCA_964355885.1 uncultured Flavobacteriales bacterium | reverse complement strand
CGTTCCGGTAACAGGATCGCACCCATATCCATCAACAACTGATAAGGTATAAAGACCGGAATGAGCAACAGTAACATTTGGAATTACAGGATCTTTTATGTTCGAAGTAAATCCATTGGGACCAGTCCACGAATAGGTGATCGGACTTCTTCCTCCTGTGATATTTGCTTTTAAATACATTGTTTTCCCTGAACAGGCTGTAGCAGAAGGATTCACTGAAGGTGAAATGGTGAAAGGTATAGGTGCCAATGTGCCGAAGGAGACATCATCCAGTCCAAAATCATTGCCTCCTAAGGCTGTTTGGAGGTCAACAATTTGAATGATTGCCGTTGTTGCGGTACCTGAATTCCAGTTACCATAAAATCTTTGCCAGTTATATGGTGGATTGTTGTTTCCGGCACGTGCAGCGAGCGGGGCTGTTGTGCCAACCAATGAGCCATTAACATTGAACTGCAAGTCAGCAAAAGGAGGCACGGTGTTCAAACTTATAGCCCAGGCGGAAAAATAATAATCCGTGTGAGGTATTACTGTAACTGTTTCCTGCCATACAACTACTCCGGCTGATCCAATTCCGTTTACGATTAAAAATTTGCCTGAATTAGTTGTATGATCCCTTCCCCAAAAATTAGAATGGAAAAAGGTTGGATCCGTGCCAACTCCGTATAAACCTTCAGGCCATAAACCGGAAGTTGGAATTCCTGTGTAGCCATTCGAAACATAAGCATAGGCATTGGTAAAACCGTTATTCCCACCAGAGAAATCACCGTTTACAACCAATTCTGTGGAAACAGGCAGAAAGGCTGAACCCGTACACCCAAAAGCATTGGTGGTGGTAACTCCATATGTATTGGCAATATCTGTAAAAATCGGATTGGTGGTCTCCCCGGTGCTCCAGGTATATGTTGTACCGCCATTTGCCGTTAGTCTGACATAGCCGGGAACAGCACAATAATTAGGCTGGATAGTAACAATTGGTGTTGGATTAACCGTAATTGTTGTAGAGGCACTATTGCTGCATCCTGTAATTGGATTTGTGTAAGTTGCAGTATAAGTAGTAGTTGTTGCAGGGCTTACAGTTGGAGGGTTTGCCACTGAAGAGCTGAAACCGGCAGGATTAGAGCTCCATGAAATAATTGGTGCTGCAGTTGTTGAAACTCCAGTTAAGGTTACATTATCTATCGCCCAGTATCTGGCTCTGGAATCCGCATAATAATAAAACCTCACATAAAATATAGGTTTATTTATGTAGGCAATTAGATTGATATTTTCGTTGACAAAACCAGTAGAAGTTCCTTTATTAGAGGTGTAAGTTGCCACGGTGGTCCAGGTAGAACCATCGGTCGACACCTGAACTCTGGCAGATTCATTGATTGAAACATTGAAACGAAAGTACTGCCAAAAATCCAAAGAAAGGGTGGTATATCCTACCGTATTATAGGCTTGGGTCTGCATGACTGTTTCTGTTTTAGACCCATCTTGAGCATGGCTATCAGAAAGATAAAAAGATGAATTATCGTTTGAATGGAATGTCCTTCCGGCAGGATTGGTATACCCATCAGGGCGCAATGTCCAGGCTGCATCTGCTGATGTTCCTCCGGTTGAATTGTTTGCAAATGACATAACCGGAGCCGGCAGTGATGGCGGAGGTGGGATATTTGATGATGACGCCAGTGTAACCGAACCCCCAGGGCAAATTGAGCTGATGGATGCATTTACTGTCACTATGGGCGCTGCATATACAGTAACAGCTGTTGTACCGATGGCAGTACAATTGTTTGCATCTGTAATTGTAACCGTATAATTTCCTGAGGCAGAAACAGAAGGACTGACAATAGAAGGATTCTGGCTGGCACTTGAAAATGAATTTGGCCCGGACCAGCTATAAGTGTAGGTGCCTGTTCCTCCGGTTCCGGTGGCAGACAAATTTAAAGCAGCATTGCTGCATACCGGTGAATTCGAAGAGCTTAAAATACTTAATGCAAGTGCAGGCTCAGTAATTGATATTGGAAGGTCGAAAATACAGCCATTTGTATCTTTCACCCGGATGGCATAAGATCCGGAAATCAATGAACCAAAAGTTCCGCTAGCCTGATAAGTGACTCCTGCATCTTTGCTGTAAGTATAACCAGGTGATCCTCCTGTTCCAGCTATTGTAACTGATCCTGTAGCTCCGCCTTTGCAAAGAACATTTGTTTGTGAGGTGATCGATGAACTGAGAGACAATGCCGGTTCAGTAATTGAAGCTGGTTGATTTACCATGCATCCATTGGCATCTATTACACTAATATTGTATGAACCTGCGACAAGGGATCCAAAAGTACCTGTAGCCTGAAAAGTCAATCCTCCATCTATGCTGTATGTGTACCCTGCCGTACCTCCTATTCCAGCTACGGTAAATGAGCCGGTTGCTCCTCCATTGCAAAGAACATTTGTTTGTGAGGTAACTGACGAACCAAGTGACAAAGCAGGTTCAGTAATATTGATTGAAGCAGTTGCGTATATTCCGGCGTCATCTGCCGAAACGGTATATGCACCTGCCGGAAGATTTGTAAATAGCCCAGTGGTATTTAAAATTGATCCGGGGGTTAGGGTATAATTAACTGGTCCTCCCGATGCTCCTGAGATCGTACTGGTTATGGATCCATTGTTTAATCCCTTGCATGTTACATTGGATGCAACCAAAGAGATTGACAGTACATTAGTATTATAAGAAGAGAGGGGAGTTTTTAAGTTCAGGATAAACTCAACTGAATGAGGAGAATTTTCTCCAGCATAAGAATTCACTGTCGACAGCGAAGCAAAAAGAGAAAGGAAGATGAAAATTTGAATTCTACCGCAAAGCACAACGACTTTCTCAAGAAATTTTTCCTGAATAATATGTTGCTGTCCGGTATCGCACACATAGTTACCTAACGTAAATAATTTTGAAAAGATCGGATGAACGAACCTTCTCACATTTGAGCATAACATAAGTGGTGTATTTAAGGGAAATAACCAACTGTCTTGTTAATACCAAAAATCTCTAAATCGTAACCTTGAAAACCAACTGTTAAATATCGAGTTTTTAATAAAAGATTAGTTATTAATAATTTAAAAAATGTCTCAATTTCTATTTATAACAATTCAAAATGAAAAATTCCTATTTTATGTTGAAAAAAATTTTAAAAATGCCAGATTATGTGTTTTCTACTTCTTGATTTGATACAGATCTTCTATTTTCACAATCTCAACAGCTGTCGAATCTTTCAATGTTTTGGAGATTAATCCATATGGAGCGACGATTACTTCGTCGCCAATGGATATTCCTTCTATTATTTCGATGCGGGTATTGTCCTGGATACCT
>CAYHFJ010000311.1:0-3417 GCA_964355885.1 uncultured Flavobacteriales bacterium | reverse complement strand
GGTGTGCGTGTACATCTTTTTGTGGGAAATATTTCAGAGTAAGTTCATCATCCGCGCAATAAATAAATGAATCATCCGCAGTCTGGTTACGGGCAATCCGAAATTTAGATTGAGCATATTTTTCAATATCATAATCATAACGATCCAGATGATCGGGAGTGATATTGGTCAGGACTGCAACGTTGCATCTGAAGTCGTAGAGTCCATCCAATTGGAAACTGCTTAGCTCAATGACATAATAATCCTGTTCCTCCTGAGCAACCTGCAAAGCAAGGCTCTTTCCTATATTTCCGGCAAGACCTGCTTTCAAACCTGCCTTCCGGAGAATATGATGCGTGAGCAGCGTAGTTGTCGTTTTTCCGTTAGTACCTGTAACTCCTACCATACATGCATTTGAATAACGCCCTGCAAACTCGATTTCACTGATTACCGGAATAGCTTTCTCCCTTATCTTTCCGAGCAAAGGGGTCTTATCAGGAATACCGGGACTCTTTATTATTTCTGTCGCCTGCAGTATCAAATCTTCAGTATGTCTGCCCTCTTCCACTTTTATATTATGTTGAAGAAGAGTGTTTTTATATTCAGGCTTGATGATCCCCGCATCAGAAACAAAAACCGAAATCCCCTTCTCTTTTGCCAGGACAGCAGCACCCACACCACTTTCGGCGGCACCGAGAATGACGAGCAAGGAAGAACTGCTATTTCCAGAATGGATGGACATGTTGCCGGCTTATCTGAGTTTTAAAGTGATTATGGTAATGACCGCGAGAAATATTCCAATGATCCAGAATCTCGAAACTATTTTGGACTCATGGTAACCTAATTTTTGATAGTGATGATGTAAGGGAGACATTTTAAAAATGCGACGACCTTCACCATATTTCCTTCTGGTATATTTGAAATAACTGACCTGAACCATCACGGAAAGATTCTCTATAAGAAAAATTCCACAAAGGATAGGAATCAGTAATTCTTTCCTGATGGCAATCGCGAACGTGGCGATAATCCCACCCAATGCAAGACTTCCCGTATCGCCCATAAAAACCTGGGCAGGGTATGCGTTATACCAGAGAAATCCGACACAAGCCCCGACGAATGCGGCAATGAAAACTACCAGCTCACCTGCATTTGGGATATACATTATATTCAGATAATTTGCGAATACAGTATTACCTGATACATAGGCCAGGATACCAAGTGTAGCTCCAATTATAGCGGATGTGCCTGTCGCTAATCCATCAATCCCATCCGTAATATTGGCTCCATTAGAGACGGCAGTAATTATGAGAATTACCATTGGCACGAAAATGAGCCATGACCAGCGACGAAAATCATCTCCGATCCATTTGATCAGATAAGCATAATCAAATTCTTGATCTTTAATAAATGGGATAGTAGTAATGGTTGATTTAATTGCTTCGGGAGCATACAGGACATTTTCCTTTTGTCGTAAATCATCAATGACACTGGATGAACCCGGCTGTAAAAGAATTTTCTCTTTAGACAAGCGCTCCTTCACCACCACGTTCGGATTGTAGTACAAGGTGAAACCAATGATGATGCCCAATCCAACCTGTCCGAGAATTTTGAATTTACCGGCAAGACCAGCCTTATCCTTTTTAAATACTTTAATATAATCATCAACATAACCAATAAAGCCAAGCCACACTGTTGTTACAATCATAATGATGACATACACGTTCATTAACCGTGCGAAGAGAATTGTTGGAATGAGGATAGCAGCCAGAATAATCAAACCACCCATGGTTGGAGTACCTTGCTTTTCCTTTTGTCCGTCCAGGCCAAGATCTCTCACGATCTCACCCACCTGCATCTTGTGCAGATAGCTAATGATATTTTTACCCAACAAGAGGGAGATAATCAAGGAGGTGATAATCGCCATGGCGGCACGAAAAGAGATATATTGAAACACTCCTGTCCCGGGCAATTTTAACTCATTATGTAAATACTCAAAAAGATAGTATAGCATACTAATTAATTGAATTCAACATTTCATTTAACACCTGCTTATCATCAAACGGACTTCTGCGACCCTTTACTTCCTGATATTTTTCGTGTCCCTTGCCTGCCAGCAGAATAATATCTCCAGGCTGCGCGAGAGCAACAGCGGTTTTTATAGCCTCTTTCCTGTCAAGAATCGAAAGAGTTTTACGTGTTTCCGCAGGAGGCACACCTTTTTCCATTTGTTGAATAATGACTGCCGGGTCTTCTGAACGGGGATTATCCGATGTGAGGATAACACGATCACTTAATTCACAAGCGATCTTTGCCATTAGTGGCCGCTTGGAAGCATCACGATCACCACCGCAACCAACGATGGTAATAATTCGGCCTTTGCCAGAACTCACATCATGAATAGTCCGCAGAACATTTTGCAATGCATCCGGAGTATGCGCATAGTCTACGACTCCGACTACCTTCTGAGAGGAAGTCACAAAATCAAATCTTCCTTCAACAGGATTCAATGTGCTTAGTACCGTGAGCACATTCATTTTTTCCTCTCCAAGTAAAATTGCCACAGCATAAGCAGCCGTTAAATTATATGCATTAAAACTTCCGATAAGCCGGCAATGCACTTCCTGTCCGTCAATATTCAACAGGAGTCCCGTAAAACTATTTTCAATGAGTCTGCACTTATAATCAGTCATGGACTGAAGTCCGTAAGAATATTTTTTTGCTTTTGTATTTTGCAACATCACAGTACCATTTTTATCATCCGGATTAGTGAGGGCAAAGGATTCAGACGCCAGCGAATCAAAAAAAGCTTTCTTTGCTTTGATGTATTCGTCAAATGTTTTATGATAATCGAGGTGGTCGTGAGTAATATTTGTGAAGACAGCTCCGGTAAAAAAAAGTCCTGAGATCCTTTTTTGAACAATGGCATGTGAAGACACTTCCATAAAACAATGGCTGCATCCGTCCTCTATCATTGCGGATAGCAGAGCATTCAATTGTAAGGGATCGGGAGTAGTATGCGTGGCGGGAATAACCTGATCGTTCACCTGATTTTTAACTGTAGACAGCAATCCTACTCTGTAACCAAGAGAACGGAATAATTGAAATAAGAGAGTTGCTGAAGTTGTTTTTCCATTCGTACCGGTAATGCCCACCAGCTTTATCTTTTCAGAAGGTGAATCATAATAATTAGAAGCAATCTGACCAAGCGCTTTGGCCGAATCGGTAACACGCACATAGGTTACATCGTCTCTCCTCTCAATAGGAAATTTTTCACACACAATAGCGACAGCACCTTGTTCAACAACCTGAGCTAAAAAAGCATGTCCGTCTGTTTGTGTTCCTCTCACAGCAATAAATAAACTTCCTTCACGGGCTTTTCTGGAATCAAAGCAGACGTCAGTAATTCCAATGTCCGTAGGACCTGAAACATCGACGATG
>CAYHFJ010000310.1:0-3427 GCA_964355885.1 uncultured Flavobacteriales bacterium | reverse complement strand
ATGCTGGAGCCGGTATTATCTGTGATGGATGAGACAGATTCAGGCCTGGATATTGATGCCTTGCGAATTGTAGCTAACGGCGTAAATTCGCTGAGGAATATGGAACGATCCTTTATTGTTATTACACATTATCAGCGTTTACTTGAATACATTGTTCCGGACTATGTACATGTATTGTTCAATGGTCGCATTGTGAAATCAGGTACCAAGGAACTCGCTTTGGAGTTAGAAGCAAAAGGATATGATTGGATTAAAGAGGAAATCCCTGCACTATAATACTATTGAAAAAAAATATTTTTCAGGATACCCATTGCTAAAATTTGAAAGTGACTGAACAGACTGCACTGAGCACCATGAATACTTCACAAGTAAATAAGGACACAGAATTTTTTATCAGAGAATTCGAAAATTTCAATGGGTCGGGTAATGGCATGTTGACCGGTATTCGTCGTGAAGCGATGGATCATTTTTCCACATTAGGTTTTCCTACTACAAAGCACGAAGAATGGAAATACACCAATGTGGCCCCGATTTTGAAGAATAATTTTTCAGCCCCAACAGGAATATTGTGCCTGAAAGAGGAGAATATCCGTCCGTTTTACCTTACAGATAAAGAAACCGTTCGTTTGGTTTTTGAAAATGGCCGCCTCAATCGTGAATTGTCAACAATCCCAAAATTACCTGAAGGAATTATTATCGACAACCTTTCTTCACAATGTGATCATCCTGCTGTAAAAAAACATCTGGCAAAACACGCCTCGATAAAGCAGGCATCTTTTGTCGCTTTAAATACCGCGTTTGTAAACGAAGGAGCATTTATTTATTTGCCGGAAAATAGCATTTTTGATCGGGCTATTCACCTGATTTATGTGCATGATACACGCACAGCCGCTGTTGTTATGTATCCTCGTAACCTGATTGTAGCGGAGCCACATTCGAAAGTTAAGATTGTCGAAAGTTATCACTCAATTGGTGAGGTACATTCTGGCCTTACAAACAGCGTAACTGAAATCCTTATCGGAAAACATGCGTCAGTTGAATTCGATAAGGTTCAACAGGAAAATTCTACGAGTAATCATATCAGTCATACTGAAGTGATACAATCAAAAAGTTCAGTTTTTAATATTTGTACCATCACGCTTGGAGGAAATATAGTCAGGAACAATTTACACATCCGGTTGCTGGATGAAAATTGTGAAACACATCTCAATGGATTATACATCACCCAGCAAAAACAGCTGGTAGATAATCATACCCTCGTTGATCATGCTAAACCAAATTGTGTAAGCAATGAATTATATAAAGGGATTCTTGATGATCACAGTCAGGGAGTTTTCAATGGCAAGGTATTAGTACAACAGGATGCGCAGAAAACAAATGCTTATCAATCAAATAAAAATATATTATTAAGTGATGACGCTTCCATTTATACAAAACCTCAGCTGGAAATTTTCGCGGATGATGTAAAATGCAGTCATGGAGCTACTACAGGTAAATTGGATGAAGAAGCACTATTTTATTTACGTTCACGGGGAATAGGAGAACAAAAAGCAAAAGCATTTTTAAATATCGCTTTTGCAGCTGACGTTATCAATAAGATCAGTATAGAATCATTGAGAGATCGTTTATTGCAGATGATCGGGCAGAAGCTCAACAAAAACGTACTTCATGAAAGCTAATCCAACAATTATGGAAGCCAATGATGTCAGATTCGATATTGATCTTATCCGGAAAGATTTTCCTGTTTTAAGTCAGAAAGTTTACGGGAAACCATTGATTTATTTTGATAATGCCGCGACGTCTCAGAAACCTCAGGTAGTCATTGATTCATTGCAGGAGTATTATACTGAGTATAACGCCAATATTCACAGAGGTGTTCATTATCTCAGTCAGAAGGCATCTCAGGCATTCGATGATGTTCGAACAAAAGTAGCACGTTTTATTCACGCTGAATCTGAGAGAGAAATTGTTTTCGTTCGAGGTACGACAGAAGGAATTAATCTGGTTGCTTCGTCCTATGGACGTAAGCATTTTAGTCCCGGGGATGAAGTTATTATTTCAACCATGGAGCACCATAGTAATATAGTTCCATGGCAACTGATTTGTGAAGAGAGGGGTGCGATTCTTAAAGTCATTCCCATCAATGATGCCGGAGAGATTATATTGGATGATTACAAAAAAATGCTTAATGAGCGTACCAGATTTGTTTCCATCGTACACACTTCTAACTCGCTTGGTACTATTAATCCTATTAAGGAGATGATCAGCATGGCACATCGGTTTAATGTGCCTGTACTTGTTGACGCGGCACAAGCAATTGTGCATGAAGAAATCAATGTCATGGAACTTGATTGTGATTTTCTGAGCTTCTCTTCGCATAAAATGTTAGGCCCGACAGGTGTTGGGGTGCTTTATGGTAAATTAGATTTTCTGGAGGCGATGCCACCATATCAGGGTGGAGGGGAGATGATTCAATCTGTATCTTTTGAGAAAACTACTTTTAATGAGGTGCCGTATAAATTTGAAGCGGGAACTCCGAATATTGCTGATGTGATTGCTTTCGGAACAGCCATTGATTATCTGACAGGTTCTGACAGAAAAGCTTTTTATCAGCATGAACAGAATCTTCTTGCATATTGCATCGGATCTCTCCGTCAATTGGAAGGAATGCGTTTTATAGGTAATGCAAAAAACAGAACAAGTCTTATTTCTTTTTTAATTGATGGAACAAATGCATTAGATGTAGGGATGTATCTAGATACACAAGGAATCGCAGTGCGAACAGGACATCATTGCACAGAACCTGTCATGAATAGAATGAATGTTCCCGGTACGATACGGGCTTCTTTTATGTTCTATAATACAAAAAATGAGATTGACAGTTTAAAAGCAGGTATTGAGAAAGCAATTCGATTGCTTCGAAAATAATATTCAGAGTATGATGGCAACAACTGACACCGGTATTTCAAAGATTGAAGCGGAGATTATCGAGGAGTTTGAACTCTTTGATGAATGGTCGGAGAAGTATGAGTACATCATTGAATTGGGACAAAAGCTGAGTGATCTTGATATTCAGTATAAGATAGACTCGAATAAAATTAAGGGTTGTCAGAGTAGCGTCTGGTTACATGCCTTTGAAAAACAAGGTTTAATTTTCTTCGAGGCGGATAGTGATTCGATATTTGTGAAGGGCGAGATTGCATTATTGATCCGGGTGCTCTCCGGACAAAGGGCGGGGGATATAATAGATACTGAACTGCTCTTTATCGATAAGATCGGACTTCGTCAACATCTTGCCATGACAAGAGCGAATGGATTAGCTGCGATGATTAAACAAATGAAACTTTACGCATTGGGTTACCAATCTCAGGAAAAGGCATGATGGAAAATTCAGAAACCAACCTTCAAACTACACAGCATGTTTTAC
>CAYHFJ010000309.1:0-3429 GCA_964355885.1 uncultured Flavobacteriales bacterium | reverse complement strand
GTAATTTTCCAGTATGGTGGAAATCTCTTCTTCCATCATCTTAAGTTTTGATTCACTTTCGCAAGCTGCCTTTAATGTTAGCTTTCCACGGCAACAATAATCAAGATCGTGTTTCTCAAAAAGAGAAGCAACGGCAGGAAACTTAGTGACTATTTCAGCAAGGGTTGTATCAGCAAAGGTCATAAGGTATGGGGAATATTAATTTATTGACAAAGTTGATTCTCTTTCATATCCTAATGCGTGATGAAAATCACATTATTACCTGACAAATGTCATTATTACACCACTTTTTCGCATCGCCCTAGAATAAGGGTGTAGAGCTTACAGAATAGGCATGAAAAGCCAATAATGGTTTATCTGTATGGAAGGCAAGCTTTTTTGTGAGGCTTCTGCTTGTCAGCTTGTCAAAGAAATTCCGCTTTCGTGTGGAGACAGAAAGCAAATCTATATTATTTGCTACCATAAAGTCATTAACCGTAGATTCAACATTATCTCCATTTGTAAGTTGAAATGAAAAATTATCGTATGGTATGTTTGTTATAACTTGAGCTTTAAACCAATCGAGCATACGGTTCTCTGTTTTGCGATCTCCTCTTAGCTCGACATGAAGGACTATTATTTCAGGACTGAATGGCTTGAACATTTCAGCCAGCAAATAAAGTGTTTGAAAATCATTGTCTGCATAATTCGTTGCGAATACAATTTTTCCGGGCTTTTTAAAAATGGCATCAGAAGGAACCGCCAATACAGGACAAGCACATTTTTCAATGATATCGGCGGTATTACTTCCGATCAGAATTTCCGCCAAGCCACCGGCACCTTTTGTCCCCATCACGATCATGTCTATGGTTTCATTCTGACTCAGTCTTGTTATTTCTTCAACTGCAAAGCCGGTTGTTAACAGAACATCAATATCGGAATAAGCAAACTCTTCAACCAGTGAATTTCTAAGAGTCTCGAGACGTACCTGCGCAGTAATTTTCTCCTCAATCATTGAAGTTGCCATTGCCATTTCCGCGGAAGTCAGTATCGGCACATGGGAAGCATGAAAGAGTGTAATCTTACTTTTGAGGATCTGACCAAACTGAACTCCATACTTAACTGCATTTAAAGCATTCAAAGAAAAATCAGTTGGTACCAATAATCGACGGACCGGATTTGAATTAAAACTTTTTTTCATAGTAACAGCTAATGATCAAGGACTTAAGACTTTATAACCCAAACCATCCTAAAATCAGGTTGTAAAATGACTATATTTCTAATAATATTTGACCGGAATATGGGTAATCAGTTTCAAATGTAGACAATGATGAAAAATACTATTATGATTAAAATCAGTTTCTTGTTTGATAAAGATCAGTCTAAGAAATACTAATATAATCCATAACAACCTGTAATTTAGAAAGGAATGTTAAATTTGGGGAAAAATTAAGTAAGGGGACAGTACCTGTCTGGATTATTATATGGAAAGAAGAATTCAGATTCTTGGAATATTATTAAGTCTTCTCATTTTTGGCTTTACCTATTTCAGCCCTTCAAAATACCATCTCGAGTTTTTGTATTCACTGATTGTGCTCCTCACCATCTGGGTACCGGGCATTCGCAGCACTTTTGATGTTAGCGTAGCAATGTCAGGCTTGATGGTTTTGGGTCTTTTTTTAAACAAGACCTTTCAGGAAGCGGAGGATTTTGTATCAATCCTTTTCCCTTTAATGTTCATCTGGGCCTTCACCTTTTCAATTATTAAATACAAACAAAGTCAGGAAAATCTAAACCAGAGTAACGAGTATCTGAATGCCATGTTCAAACATGCAACGGAAGGCATTATCATCAGTAATAAAACCGGGGTAATAATCATGGCAAATCCAAGAGCCTCAACACAATTTGGATACCGGGAAAATGAGCTGGAAGGTTTAACCATCGAAGATTTAATTCCCAAAAAATACATTCCGCAGCATACAGTACATCGCAAGAGTTACTATAAGGAATCGAAAAGTAGATCCATGGGCAAAGGGTTAAATTTATTTGCACGTAAAAAAGACAACTCTGAATTTCCTGTTGAAATAAGTCTTAGTTCATTTAATATCAAAAACCAACAATTTGTTATAAGTTTCATAATTGATATTACAGAAAGGAAAAAACAGGAAGATTTGGTTGCTGAAGTTAATGAACAACTAGAGGGGCGTGTAAGAACAAGAACGCAGGAATTGGCAGAGGCCAATCAGAATCTCCATAAAGAAATGGAAGGAAGAACAATTATTCAGGAAGCTTTGCGGGACAGTGAACGTCTCTACAGCACGATGGCCAGAAACTTTCCAAATGGTATAATCTGTGTTTTAAATAAACAACTGGAGATTGTTTTTATTGATGGAAAAGAGTTGCATGTTTTCGGATTGAAACCGGATGAACTTACCGGTAAGCCGGTACAGTCACTCCTTCCATTAGCTGATCCGCAAAATATAATCAATCAGCTTAACAAGGTTTTTAACTGGGAGAGTTTAGCCTTTGAGATGCAATTTCGGGAATTTCATTATAATCTTCTTGCGGTGCCACTTCCGGATGTGAAGGGATTTGTAAAGGAGATATTGCTCGTCATACAAAATGTAACGGAGCTTAAGAAAGCTGCCAACGAAGTAATTTCCGCTCTGGAAAAAGAGAAGACATTAAATGAAATGAAATCAAAATTCGTTTCCATCGCTTCGCACGAATTCCGGACTCCTCTCAGTACTATACTATCCTCGGTGACACTCATTGACAAATACCAGAATCCGGAAGACACGGACAAAAGATTGAAACATATTGAGAGGATCAAATCTTCTGTAAAGAACCTTACTGAGATTTTAAATGATTTCCTGAGTCTTGAAAAACTTGAAGCCGGAAAGATTGAAACCCACCTTAGCTCTTTCGACCTGCCTCAGTTTGCTGATGAAATTAAGGAAGAACTACAGGCCCTTGCTAAAAGAGGACAAAAAATCAGTTATTCGCATTCAGGGGATACATGCAATGTAAATCTGGACAAACAACTGCTGCGGAACATCTGTATAAACCTGTTAAACAATGCAATCAAATACTCCCCGGAAGACAGCATCATTGAATTCAGCAGTCGGATCAACGAATCCATCGAATTGAAAGTTAAGGATCAAGGTATGGGAATCCCGGAAGGGGATCAGGATCACCTGTTTGAGCGATTTTTCAGAGCCGCGAATGTTACGGCCATACAAGGAACAGGTCTTGGTTTGAACATTGTAAAGCGTTATGTACAATTGTTGAAAGGAAGTATTATTTTTGAATCTCAGATAAATAAGGGGACGTCATTTACCCTAAACTTTCCTAATGACCCTATTCATTAGCTATGAAAAAAATTTTATTGATTGAAGACAATAATGAAATTAGTGTAAAAACAGCTTAAATACTTGAATTGGAAAACTA
>CAYHFJ010000308.1:0-3440 GCA_964355885.1 uncultured Flavobacteriales bacterium | reverse complement strand
ACAAAAAACCATTTCGATTTTCGAAATGGTTTTTTGTATTGAGAAGTAAATTTAGATGGAATGATTCCAATTTCATATCATGCTTTTGACATAATTAATTTTTAGAAGCCCCACAATCTGGTGATAGTAAAACCAACAGCGAAGTTTTTCCAATCAAGTTTTCTCGGGTTGTTGAGCATCATATCCTGAGGCAGAAGGGTGTCGCTGTTACCGACATAGATCTGGAAGGCATGAGTGCTGGTAGAAACTTCGTATCCAAAGGAAACGATAGGCTCAGAATGGATTGTAAAATCTGCCTGTTCAGAGATCGATTGGATTTGCAGCGGGAAGTCACCATTGAAAATGATGGATCCTTGCGGAGACACTTTAATACGACCTCCAACATGTAATCCTACTTTATCATGATCCTGGTGCCAGGGCACTACACTATAATGTGAAAAGCTTACACCACCCTGAAGGGTAAAGACATCGCAAAATTTGCGGGCCAGGTTCAACTGTGCAAAGTATGAAGTACGATCCGAGAAGCGGAATTTGTATGTGCTGTAGGGAAATTCGTCAGATGAATGATAATATCTGTTTGCTTCCCATACTGAATTTTCCCGGCCATCGATGGCATAATTTCCATAAACAGATATGGAGATAGGCATTCCCGTGGTCATTTGTTGAAAAGGGGTCCATTTGATATTGAAATCGCTGTACATGTTCTTCTTTTGCAGACCATAACCGATCTGAAGATTTTTCGCGATCACATAACTCAGGGCGATTCTAACGTTGGCACCCGGGGCCATTATTCCGAACAGATCTTTCTTTCCGTTTTCCATGCTGCCGAATTTGTGTTGGATCACAGATTCGAGTGTATTTACAGGTGAAATTTTGGACGTTTGCTGATCGATCAGATAGCCGCTTTCCCAGACGAAGCGAACTGGCTTGTTGACAACCACCTCGGTGGCAGTCGAGTCAGTTTGACCTTGCACAAATTGGTACGTAAAGGGCAAAAGACTTAAAATAAGGAATATAAAAGTTTTTCTCATTTCTTAATTTCTTAGTTCTCCTGATTAATTGTTTTTTGCACCTTGTTGTATCCAGGTCAATACCAGCTGAGCATCAGCTGCTGAGTACTTCTTCCAGGCATGAATGGTTGTTGTCGGACTTGGATAGGTATATATCAAGCTGGATGCCGGTGTTGCAGTGTTGACAAGGTTCAAGCTTTTGATAGCTGCATAGGCATTGGCGGCAGTCAGATCCGGGGCTTCCCCGCCTGTTTTGTGGCAAGACACGCAACCAGAAAAAATTGGAGCTATCTGTGTGGCAAACAAAACATCCACATTTGGATTTACGGTTGGCAACTCCTCTTTCACGATGAAATCGTAGGTACATGCGTTAAGGAGCAACCCAAACGCTAAGAGAAGAAAATATAATTTTGATTTTTTCATTGAGGAGGATTTTTATAAATCAATATAAAAAAGACTTCTAATTAAGAGAAGCCTTTTTTATATGATATCGTTTAACTCGTTAGTTGAGAACTGCGATAGAGTTTTTCAGCAATGCCCTTGAATAATCCAGGTTGTGAATACCCAAACTGTACTCGCGAAGACACATCTGGAAATTAATGATGGCACCCATTTGTGCATTTGTCAGTTTGATTTTTGGCAAAGTCAGGTTGTAGGCCTTTTGGGTTGCATCCCAGGAGCTGGATGGGTTTGCATTCTGGCAAACAACACCATTGTTGGCTACTCCTAATGGGTTGGTAATCGGATCATAGACATTCAAGTAACCATCATATTTGCCAGCGGTAATCCCTACCCATAAATTCGCTTCAGTATCCGGGTTTTTGTTCAGGATCTGAGCTGTTACAGCACCATCTGTTACAACCAATTTGGCTGCAAGTTGCTCAAGTAACAATTTGATTTCCGCTCTTGGATTGGTCCAGTATTTTGCATTGGAAGCATTTACCGGAGTTGTTGCATGACAGCCGGTTACATTGCAACCGGTGAAATTGCCTTTGGCAACAAAACTGTGTCCACCAGCTTTACCAGTCATGGCTGACATGTGACAATCACCGCAAGAAGCTACATCTTTGTGTTTCATGTTTGCATAACCAGTTGGACCGGCGAATTCAACACCACCCATTCCAGCGTACATGGCACCTACTGTACCATAGTGGGTATGTGTGCGATAGCCTGGAATAATTTGGGCTGTTGTCAAAGAAGCATAATCGAAGAAGATGTCGTTTGGTTTACTTGCCAAGGCTGCATAATCCAATACGTTACCTGTGTAAGCAGGATTCCTGGTATTGTTGAATGTAAACGGGCGGGGCTGGTGGCATTTGATGCAGAGGTTACTTGTTCCGTTGTGAGGAGTGATGTTGATCGTTTTCTTACCTCCCCACATGGACATAGGAACTGGTGCAACAGTGGTCAATTTTGGAAGATCTGTGGAGTTGTAGGTTTCGTGGATAGAACTGTGGCAAGCCCTGCAACCAATAGCACCATAGGCAGTGGAAGTAGTACTCATATAATCATTCACATATTTACCTGTAGTAGCATTTAATGTAAAAGTAGCAGGCACATTTCTTTTTACTACATCCCTGAAAGACTCCTGTAAGTGGCAAGGGCCACAAGTATTGCTACCGGCTTCTTCTTCCGCAGCAATTCCATACTCATGTTTAGATAACTGAAATTGAAAAGCAATGGCTTCAATTTTACCTGGATTGTGGCACATTTTACAGGTTTCGTTTGCATCAGCACCGTTTTTACCGGCAGCACCGACAGCACCGTTTGAACCGTCTTTCCCGGGAGGGCCCTCTTTGACACAAGCAGCACCAAACGACATTAAAGCCACAGCAAAAATTGCGAGCTTAAAGAATTTCTGAAGTTTCATAAATAAAGGTTTTAAGAATAAAAACGTATTTTTTAATTGGCATATCAATTAGTCTAAAAAGACACGTTGGTAAAGGTAAAAATTGCAAATTTTCAAAACAAATAGAGAATAGTTGATTGATTGACTGATATATTAGTATCTAAAACGGAATTATTTAATGACTAAATCAAATATATATTGATATATATCAATGATGTAAATATTTTAAACAGAACAGCTCAAAATTAGCAATTGACAAATTGAAAATAAATTTGTTTCGCTTAAAAAAATGGGGGGTATATCGAAATATTTCATATAAAATTGGATGAATTGTGCTAAAATATGCAGTAATAAAGAATAATATTCAATATTATGAAAAATATGAACAATGCCATATTGTGGATCAATTATGTTTGCAAGTTTAATTTTTGACTTGAAATTTAGTCGTTTAAAGAGATAAAGATAAATTGAATATAAGAATCTGTAATTGGATCAGTTAAAAATAGAGCGAATTTTTCTTTCATAAACAAAAAACCATTTCGATTTTCGAAATGGTTTTTTGTATTGAGAAGTAAATTTAG
>CAYHFJ010000307.1:0-3444 GCA_964355885.1 uncultured Flavobacteriales bacterium | reverse complement strand
TCTCAGGGTCAATGTCAGAATAAAGATTCCCTATTTTTGCCATAAGGTTTAACTTTATAGTATCCTCCTTTTGACATTGATTTAACAGGTTGAGCAATGAATCAAGCTTTGCCTGCTGCGAAAAAGTGGTGGTAACTATGGATAGAAAGAAGGCAAACGAGAATGATTTCTTCATATTTACTTGAGTAATTGATTGTAAATAGTTCGCAAAGTATTAATATTCCCCAAGGATCCTTGCAGAAAATAAGCCTGACCAATCAAAAAATAAGCGTGATCCGTCAAAAAATAAGTGCAATCTTGCAAAAAATAAGTCCAGCTTGTTTTCTTTTATCGTGATTGTAGGTTTGCATCAAATTTAAAAATTGAATACTCATAAAACTTAATCAAACAACAATGAAAAAACATCTATCCTTCCTTCTCTTCCTGCTGATGCTTGGATTCACAAATTCAAATGCGCAGCAAGTGACAGTGATCCACATGCAAAAAGATTCGATTCAAACCTGCTACGCACAGTTTTTTGATGGCGGTGGAGAAACAGGTAATTATCCAAACAACCAGGATGATACGCTGACGATCTATCCCATTAATTCCGCCGACAAAATATGCGTAACCTTTCATTCATTCAATACGCAGTCAGCAAACGACTTTCTTTACATCCATGATGGCAACAGTACAAATGCACCCTTAATTAATGCATTGAACGGTCCCGCCAATTATGGCACCATCAAATCGACCGCTGCTAATGGCAGTCTGACTTTCTTATTCCAGTCGGATGCTGCAACTACAGCTGCCGGTTGGTACGCTACCATTTCAGTGGACACGATGCCGGAAGAAATCACCATGCTTACAGGAAACGGTTATTACAATACTTCATTTCATGTTTCGCAGGGAAAATTTTTTGACAACGGGGGTGCTTCACAAAACTATACGGAGAGCATGACGCAATCCACACTCACACTTTACCCGGTGAATAGCAACGATAAGTTAAGTATTACTTTCCAGGATATGAACATTGCAGCCGGTGATATATTGTATGTTTTTAACGGAAATAATCTTGGTGTCAATCAAATAGCTGCGCTGACCGGTTACAGCATTGGAACTATTAACTCCACTGCGCCTGATGGCTCTCTTACATTCCAGTTCCAGTCATCTAATGGTAGTGTGTCATCCGGATGGCTGGCATCTATATCTGTAAATAATTCTCCAGAAGATATTACCACTATTGCTGATGGAATTTATACTGTCTCGAAAGGAAGGTTTCTTGACAATGGAGGAACCTACCAATACTACACAGCAAATAAAGATGCAGTCGTAACCATGTTTCCCACCGATTCTGTGAATGAAAAGGTAAGCGTAATATTCAATGAATTCGCTTTGGCAGCCGGTGATTATCTGCAGGTATTTGACGGCAGTTCGATAAACGCTCCTCAACTCGCAACTTTGGAAGGAAATAACTACGGAACTGTAACCTCTTCGGCATCTAATGGAGCACTTACATTTAAATTTCATGCTGATTTAGGAGGTACATCCTTGGGCTGGGATGCCTCTATTGTTACCGCACCTTTGATTCCAGAGGACATCACCATGATTGCCAGTGGTACTTATACTGTGGATGAGTTCAGTAGATTTTTTGATAACGGAGGCCCTTATTACGACTACCAACACAACCAAAACACCGTAACAACTGTGAAGCCACAAAATCCCAACGATAAGTTGACGGCAAGCTTTCACTTATTCTGGATACAGCCCGGTGATACTCTTTTTGCTTATGATGGCAACGACACAACCCAGGCTTTACTTGGCAGTTATACAGGTACTCAGAATAAATTTGATGTTACCTCCACAGCCGGTGACGGCAGCATTACTTTTAAATTCAAGAGCAATGCCAGCTCTACTTATTATGGATGGTTTGCGACTATTGTTCCTGTTGCCGCCTTGCCGGTTTATACAATGACTCCGGCCGGGACAATTACTGAAACAACCGATGCCGGATACTTTTACGACAGCGGTGGACCCAACGGAAATTACCAGAATAGCGAAACCAGCATTCTCACTTTTAAACCATCCACAACGGGCGCAATGATTAGTGTTTCGTTCTCTTATTTCTCAACTGACAATGACTTAGACTACCTTGAAGTGCGCAATGGGCTCACAGCCTTTTCTCCGCTGGTTGCGAAATTTTACCTCCGTGGAGCGCACGGTACTTTTACAGCTTCCAATCCTGATGGAGCACTTACGTTTAAATTTGTTTCATCAGCGACAAATCCCTCAGGCGGATGGGCTGCATTGATCAGTACCAATGCAGTGCCCAAAATAATTTCCCTGCCAGGCACTTTCACCGTTCCAACCGGAACCACAGCTTTGTATTATGACGAGGGAGGCGCTACTGGTAATTATATCCATTCAAAAGATTTCGTTACTACCATTAAGCCACAGGACAGTACAGACAGGATCACTGTGTCATTCAATTATTTCCGGACCGATAATTATCTTGATTACCTGGAGATTCATGATGGTGATCAGTTCACTGATCCATTGATAGCCACATTGTATAATACCAACGGCTATGGAACCATATCTGCATCGCGGACAAATTCATGTGGCTGCCTTACTTTCAGATTTGTATCAAGCGGAACTAATGACAATGCAGGATGGGCTGCTGTTGTTTCAACGGATACTTCATTGAAAAACATTTCTTTGCCAGGTACATATTATGTGAATTCCGGATTCTTTTATGATGCCGGAGGACCTTACAGTAATTACAGGGAAAACACAGATGCTCCTATCACACTAATCCCTGTAAACAGCGGTGAAAAAGTAAGCGTTGACTTCACCTACTTACTGACAGACAATGGATACGATTACCTTGAGGTACATGATGGAAGTAGTCTGACCGATCCGATTCTGGCCAACCTGAATACTGCAGCCGGATACGGAACAATTACAGCAACCAATCCCGCAGGCAGTCTGACCTTTCGTTTTGTATCAAGTGCGACCTACCAGGGCTGGGGATGGGCAGGTATCATTTCTACCAATGCCACTCCAAAGAATTTTGCACTGCCCGGGACATACACTTTGCCTTCCGGAAGCTCAGGTTATTTTTATGATGCTTCCGGTCCGGGATACAATTATAATAATGGAATGAATACAATTACAACGATTAAACCTGAGAATGGAACAGATAAAATTACCGCGTCCTTTAACTATCTGTTGACTGATAATTCACTTGATTATTTAATGGTGTATGCTGGTCCTGATACAACTTGGACTCCATATGGTCCATTTTACGGGACAATTAATCCCGGAACAATAACTTCAAGCGCTCCGGATGGAAGTCTCACATTCAGATTTATATCTAGTGGTACATATGTAAATGCCGGCTGGGTAGCTGGAATTACTACCGACAATTGTTGGGAAAATACGGTTGGAATTGAAGAGGCAAAA
>CAYHFJ010000306.1:0-3444 GCA_964355885.1 uncultured Flavobacteriales bacterium | reverse complement strand
TCCTCCGCTTCCGCTAACAGAAACTTCGCCGTCAGAACCGCCATTGCAAAACACATTGCTAATGACCGAGCAACTTGCAGTCACTGCTGTTGCAGGTTCTGTGATGGTAACCGAACAAGTTGCGGAACAACCATTGACATCGGTTACTGTATATGTATAGGTTCCGGCTGCAAGTCCTGTCGTTGGATCTCCACTAACAGTATAAGGCGCAAAACCACCACTGCCGATAACAGACGCTGAACCATCTGTCCCGCCAAAACAAGACACATCAGAAAGGACTGAGCAAGACGCGGTCACACTATATAAAGTAAGCGTCGTTGTAGCTGAAGCGGTACAACCTGTACCTGCATCTTCCACAACAACTGTATAATCTGTAGTAACTGTAGGAGAAACAATACCTGGATTTTGAGTAGAGGAACTAAATCCTGCCGGTGAAGATGTCCAGGTATATGTGACCCCATTAGGTAAATCCGCTGAAATAGACCAATTCAACAATGAACCGGTTGTGAAACTGAGCCACCATAGATCATCCAAAACTCTCAATGTCCATGTTCCATTCGGATTTCCGGTCATGGTACTAAAAGCAATTTCCGGCATGAAATTGCCGGTAAATGGATTAGTACCGCTGCCAATTGGTGTAGCTGCATTATCTGAAAAAACTGTTGAAGTATAATCATCTCCAGTACCCCCTAGGTCAGAAGCGAGCCGGATTGATTCACCTGCAATGTAGCTGTTATAATAATTACCATTTGAGGAGGTGGAAACGGTGCCACCCGGACGAACTAAGTATGCTTCGATGTCCTCTGAATTATTGTGGTCGATGTTAATGGTTACCCGAAGATTCTGAACCTGTGACATGATAGTGGGGAGGCCACTCACGTTTATTGTTGAGTTAAATCCGTTTGAATTGACATCAGGAATAGAACCGCCAGTCCCGGAAAAGCTAGTAGATACAAAATTATTACTCGATCCACTGGAAGCGAGATCTGAAGCCTGACCTGAACAAATATTTCCCGGTATTGCAGTGACTGAACTTATTGTTGGCAAAGGACTTACCACCAATGTGTGAACAGCACCCATTTGCTGCGTACAACCAGTAATAGTATGTGATGCAATTACGGTATAATTGCCCGCTGCTGTCTGGGTACCGAACGCTAATGGAGTTCCGTTACCTGCCAAAGCAGAACCAACATCAGAACCATTCAGTTGCAATTGATAATTTACATCTGTCTCTGAGCCGCTCAAACCCAATGCCACACCGGAACCGCCGGCACACAGACCTGTCGAGCCTGTAATACTAAATTGCATTAATGCAGGATAAACAGTAATAGTTGCAGGAGTGGCGGTATCATTTAGACAGGTACCACTTTTTACAATGGCGCGGTACAGAGTAGTTGTATTGAGGTTATTGTAATTGAGACTCGTAGTGGTATTTGTTATATCTGTCCAGGCAGTAAAAGGAGAAACGGAAGACTGCCATTTAAGCACTAAGCCTGTCTGACTGATCAGACTTACTGATCCTGAATTTGTACCTGCACACACATTCGCATCACCAATTACATTACCTCCAACAGAAGGAGGATTTAGTGCCAATGTAACCGTACTTGATATAGTAGAACCACCCGCATTGGTAAATACAACACGATAGCTTCCTGCATCTATTGCGCTTACCGGATTAATGGTAAACGGACTCGTTGTAACACCTGTAGATGTCCATACACCTGAAATATCTTTTTGCCAGTCAAGTGTTGGTGATCCACTGGCAGCGGAAGTAAATGATGCTGATGAGCCGATACAGGAGGTTTGGTTGGTTGGTTGGGTAGTTACAGATGGTGGGATGCCAGAAATATTAATATTATCGATTTGCATTGTGGTGCTGCTACCACTTCCTGTCAAATTAAATTTTAAATCATTTAATGAACCACCTGATGTTGTTACATCATCATTAGATGTGAATCGTGAAGTACCAATCCAGACATCTACCTTATCATTCGATAAGCTTGTACTTCCACCACTTGGGTCTGGATAATTGACGTTCGAACCGGAATTATTCATCGCCCATGTAATCGAAATTGTTGAACCAGAGGTCTGGTCACTACTGTTTGATCCGTTAGGTACTTCAATTCGATAACCATTACTCCCCCTTGCCTCAACGTGTAAATAGGCATATGTATTCCCTGTACTTTCGTTTGCCGTACCGGTTGTGAAACTATTTCCTATCGCAATTCTACCTAGATCTGTTCCACTGGAATGGGATCCGGAAATTCTTAGATCAAACTTAACGATCAAAAAATTCGGTGTAGGACTGAAATTAGTCGTCCTGGTTGCCGCACCGGCACCGCCTGTTCTCACAAACTGAAGCTTGCCAGATGTAATTGTTGCCGTGGTTCCAGAGGTAGTGGCAATTGCATTAAACTGAGCGGTACTAGGAGTTGAAAGGTTTACATAATATGGCACCGTTGCGTTGGAATCAAAATTCTGTGCAAAATATTGAGCTTGCGATGAAAATGTACTCATCACGAGCAAGAAAGAGACTACTGACATACGGATCATCGAAGAGCATTTTGTCAGTCTGGCGTACATGTGTTTCATTTGTGTGTGTGTTTGTGTTGTTTATTTTATCTTTTTATCCGGCATTAATCAGATGCCGTCATGTTTATAATTTCTCTCTTAGCTCTGTCTTTTATTTTCTTGATCCGACTTATTCCAAAATCAATCCGGAATTTGTTTTACCCGGACCAAAAATCGATCAAGCCAGTTCTTCTAATATTATTAATACAAGCTGCTGGATGTGTGGTTTTTTATGTATGATATCTTGGTCTTCCGATAGGAATAAATTGAAGTTGAAGCAGGTATAAATCTTTTGTTGAACTTCAAGTCATTAAAAAAAAACAAAATTGTATTGCTCAAATTAAAGCTGACAGCTTCAATTTGCCGAATTAAATAAAAATCCTCAATTAACAAGAAATTAGTTATTGGTATCATTTTACAATTCATCTGTTAAAATTTCAAACTGGTATTTAGAATGACTTAAGCATTTTTTTTCAAAAGTCGACTATACAAGATAAGCGGTCAATTATTTATGGTGATGTAATTGTAAATTTTGGCCAACTGTGGTTTGTACTTGGTTAAATGTCTCTGAAACTACCGTTAATCAAGAGTTCCAGCGATAATTAACAACCTTTTAGTCCGGTTGATTATGCAAGGGAGACTACTTTCATGAATATCGGTAATACCAATGAAAACACATGAGCATTTTGCATATTAGGAATCGGAAACGGAAGGTCATTTTGTTCCTCACGTTTATTTGAGGATAGCAGGAGGAAACTCAAGCTGCCAGAATCTTTCTTACCGATATTTTTTATTTGACTCATAATGTATTGTCATAAACCTTTAAATTGACATTTAAATTAAGGCACTCATTTACATAAAAAAAACAAGGAA
>CAYHFJ010000305.1:0-3476 GCA_964355885.1 uncultured Flavobacteriales bacterium | reverse complement strand
GGAAAGACTCTCAGCACCCGGTCCGAAATATTCTACTATTTTATCAGTACCGCCTTTTACGGTGAGAATGCCTGCCACCTTCAGGATTACATCTTTTGCTGAAGTCCAGCCACTCAGTTTCCCGGTCAGTTTTACTCCGATTAACTTTGGAAATTTAAGTTCCCAGGGAAGACCTGCCATCACATCACAGGCATCCGCGCCACCCACACCGATTGCAATCATTCCCAGTCCACCGGCATTTACAGTATGCGAATCTGTCCCAATCATTAAACCACCGGGGAATCCGTAATTTTCAAGTATCACCTGATGAATAATACCTGCACCCGGTTTCCAGAATCCGATACCATATTTATTGGATACAGATGCGAGGAAATCAAAAACTTCTTTGTTTTTATCCATTGCAACACTCAGATCTTGCTGCGCTCCATCTTTAGCCAGAATAAGATGGTCACAGTGAACCGTTGATGGAACCGCGACATGAGGACGACCCGCTTGCATAAATTGCAGTAATGCCATCTGTGCGGTTGCATCCTGCATGGCTACACGATCCGGATTAAATTCAACATAAGAATTTCCTCGCTCATAGGGCTTCGAGGGTAATGCTTCTGTAAGATGAGTATAAAGAATTTTTTCAGTGAGAGTCAGTGGGTGTCCCACCATCTTTCTTGCATCCGACACACGGTTTCCCATGCGATCATAGACTGCTTTTATCATTTCTGCATCAAAAGTCATAGTTCAAATATTTGGTTGGCGCTAAGGTACAAATTTTGGAGGAAAAACTGATTTATCCCTTTTGTAAAATAATCATCTTCAATACAAATTTCAAGCGTTTCTTACAGCAGATCTTTGTATTCTAAGGATGTAAGAATTTCGAAATAATATTTTACCTCACACAGCAGCAAGATGGTATATTGATTAAAAGATATTAATAATGGGAACACATTACCAATTCAATAAACATCCGCAACGATACAGAGGATTCTGCTTTAACATAGGTTTTCTGGTTCTGCAACTCTTCTTTTTTATTTCCCTCTTATTTATTATTCTCTCCGGAAGTCCTTTAGAGTTTTTCTCCTGAAAATTCTGGCTGTTTAGCGGCAAAGAGTAAATCTGTGCCTCAATCATACTCAGGACTGAAGAATTCTTACAGAAATAATATTAATGAGAATCCATGTATTCTTACAGTTGCAAGTTGTTACCGGATAAGTCCTGAGCCGGATTTGTTTTTTTCTGTATACAGATAAAATTAAAATCATGAAGGATCACCAAACAACCAGTTATTTTGCTGAAGGTCATAAGCGAAAAATTCTTGGCTTTTCGGAAAAAACCATTTACCGTGTAGGAGTACTGGTTTTTTACATCCTGCTTTTTTTCGCCGTCAGTATCATCACAAGCAATTTGCCGAAGTCATCCAGCCAATTAAATACGGTTAAAGGATCAAAATAGACTGTAATTCATATAAACTATTGATATTTAGTAGTTTATCTGATATTTTTTTTGCTGAGCCGGAATCTGCTTAAAGACTATTTAAAGATTGCCGGCAAGCCGGTATCCAATCGAAGGAATAGTAAGAAATATTAATTTTCATTGCGTATCCGTTCATATCGTATTGGTATTTACGACTTTAAATTTAATCTAACCGATCAGCTCGGATAAGATTTAAAGACTATTTTAGGCAAAACCGGAACAGAAATTCCAGGAAATTTTAATTGCATTCCCTTTTCAGCTTAAATTGGAAATTAGGCTGCTTATTCTATCTTTGCACGCTCTAAAAAAATTAGGGAAGGCATTCATTTTCATCACTAATTAATCCATTCAATACCCATGCAAAGCAAAGGTGCTATTAAGTTGTTTGCAATTCTTCTCATTCTGGTATGTCTTTATCAGTTATCATTCACGTTCGTAACACGCGGAGTTGAAAAAGATGCCAGAGAATATGCGAACGGAGATCCGATTAAAGAAAGAGTCTATCTCGATTCAATAAATACTCAACCGGTATATCCGATTTTAGGACTTACCTATAAAAAGTGTAAAGAAAATGAGTTAAATCTTGGACTTGATCTGAAAGGTGGAATGAACGTAACGATGGAGGTCTCTCTCGTCGATCTGATTCGTTCCATGGCTAATAACAGTAATGATCCGACTTTTAACAAAGCGTTGGATAATGCAGTGAAAGCTCAGGCAAACAGTCAGAAAGATTATGTAACCCTATTCGTAGATGAATTTACGAAGCTGGATCCGAACGCTAAACTCGCCGCGATTTTTGCAACGAAAGAATTGCAAGACCGAATCAATTTCAATTCCAGTAACGCTGAAGTTAAATCGGTTATCCAGACTGAAGCGAATGCCGCTTTTGACAGAACCTATCAGATTTTAAAAACCCGTATCGATAAATTCGGTGTCACTCAGCCAAACGTTCAGAAACTTGGCAATGGCCGCATACTTGTGGAGCTTCCAGGTATTAAAGAGCCTGATCGTGTTCGTAAACTTTTACAAGGAACCGCTAAGCTGGAGTTCTGGGAGACTTATGACAACACTGAAATATATCCTATACTTGAAGAAGCAAACAAGGTTCTGAAAGTAATTGGTACTGTTCCGGTAGATACAACAGCAAATGCATTGGCTGCCCTAAATCCTGATGAGCTTGCTCCAAGTAAGGATTCATTAAAGGAGAATGTCCTTGAACCGGATACAACATCAAAAAATAGTCTGGTCGATCAGTTAGGTGCAAAGGAATCTGACACTTCCGCAAAAGATACTTCTGCAGCGGCCCAATCCTTCGAGCAATTTTCGAAGGATAATCCTCTCTTTGCTTTATTGCAACCTTCCATTGAACAGAATGAGCAAAATCAAAGTCAGCTAAGAAAGGGTCCGGTTATCGGTTCGGCTTTTTCAAAAGATACAAGTCGTATCAATGAAATTTTTGCAATGGATCAGGTGCGCTCTAAGTTCCCACGCGAATTCAAAGCCTTATGGTCTGTTAAGCCTATTGACAAGGATGGAAAGGTAGTTCAATTGGTTGCTATTCGTATGCCTGTTCGTGATCGCCAGGCTCCACTTGATGGATCCGCTATCGTAGATGCCAGAAAGCAAAAGGGACAGTTCAGCGACAACTGGGAGATTTCAATGGCTATGAATGCTGAAGGAGCAAGGGTATGGAAACGACTCACTCATGATAATGTGAATAAGTCTATCGCGGTAGTTCTTGATGATTATGTTTACTCTTATCCAAATGTTATTCAGGAAATTTCAGGTGGTAACTCAAGTATCACCGGGCAATTCTCTCTTGAAGAAGCGGATGACCTGGCTAATATTCTGAAAGTCGGTAAACTCCCCGCACCAGCACGCATTGTAGAGGATACTGTGGTTGGACCAACTCTCGGTCAGGAAGCCATCAATGCAGGTTTCCTTTCTTTTGTGATCGCATTACTCGTTGTATTGATCTTCATGATCGCCTATTACAACAAAGCCGGTGT
>CAYHFJ010000304.1:0-3503 GCA_964355885.1 uncultured Flavobacteriales bacterium | reverse complement strand
TTTTAGCACTCCAAGTCTCCAGGTCAGTAACTGAGCCTTGGTAATCTCCGTAATCATCTCTGCGAGTTTCTTCTGGGTGAGCTGGAAACCCGCAATCGGCCTGCCAAACTGAACGCGCTCCTTTGAGTAACGTAACGCTGAATCATAACAATCCAGCGCGGCACCGATCGCGCCCCAACTGATACCATATCTGGCCGAATTAAGACAGCCTAGTGGACCTTTAAGTCCTTTAACATTTGGGAGTAAATTTTCTTTTGGAACTTTTACATTATCAAATACCAATTCGCCGGTAGCACTTGCCCGCAAAGACCACTTTCCATGAGTTTCAGGAGTTGTAAAACCTTCCATTCCACGCTCAAGAATCATCCCTCGAATAATTCCCTGCTCGTCCTTCGCCCAAACTACCGCGACATGTGCAAAGGGGGCATTGCTTATCCACATCTTGGAGCCATTGAGCAGATAATGATCTCCTTTATCTTTTATATTGGATAACATTCCTGATGGGTTGGAGCCATGATCCGGCTCGGTCAATCCAAAACAACCCAACCATTCACCGTTAGCGAGTTTTGGGAGGTATTTTCTACGCTGCTCTTCGCTGCCATAAGTATAAATCGGATACATTACCAATGAACTCTGAACGGACGCTGTGGAACGCAATCCTGAATCGCCACGTTCCAGCTCCATCATGATCAAGCCATAAGCAATTTGATCGAGGCCACCTCCACCATATTCCTGAGGGATATAAGGACCAAATGCACCAATTTCGGCCAGCCCACGAACCCATTGCTTTTGGAACTCAGCCTTTTGACAAGCCTCTTCCACAATAGGAGACACTTCTTTTTTTACCCATTCCCTTACACTGTTACGGATAAGAATATGCTCTTCGGTGAATAGTTCATCTGCCAGATAATAGTCATGGAATTGGAAACGATCTTTGCTCATATTTGAATTAAAAATTAATTTCAATTATTGGTTTAACACCATAAATCAAGAAATGGTTCAGCTTTTTTTCTGCTGTTCTGAAAAAAAATCTAGTTGAACCTCTTAACTCTTCTATCCGAAGATACATTTGCCTGTTCATTCAAATTGAAAGAATTAACTGAGGCTACTACCATCGAACGGATGCAAATTTAGTAAATATTCAATCCTTTGTTTCAATGTCATTTTCCTTAATGAAGTCGCGTATGCAAAAAGCGGAAATAGAAACAATAGAAATCTTATACTCAGCGTGACTTACAAGTTGAAAGCCCTAGCAGCAAAGGCCGCCATGGCCTTAAGCAGATTTGTGTAAATTTGACGGAATTCCCTATATTTTTGTTTCTTTGCACCGAAGAAAGAGAAACAGCAATTTTTAACCCTTTTGAACAAGCAAAAGCAAATATTTGAAGAAGAACTTATTCCTCTGCTTTTGAAAAAAAGTTCAATCGGGCTGGAAATTCTCTATGATAATTATTCGGCATTGCTTTTCGGGGTAATCCGGCGAATAGTTCAAAAGGAAGATATCGCTGAAGAACTTTTAAAAATTACATTTATAAAAATCTGGAATAATTTTTCACAATATAATCCGGCTAAAGATCGTTTGTCTGCATGGTTAATTAGTATTGCAAGAAATACCGCGTTAGATAAGTTGCGTTCTCCGGATGCTCTTGACAAGGGACAATATAACTCAATTGAAGACCTCTTGACACGGGCCGAGAGCTTTAGGCCATCCGGGTTTGATTCGGGCACATTGGAGTTGAGAGAATTTATTGAAACGATGGACATAGAATATAAACAAATTTTATACTTATTATTTTTTGCAGGATTTAGCCAGGCTGAAGTAGCGTTGAAGCTGAACATTCCTTTGGGTACGGTAAAATCAAGATCCAGGATGGCTATTTTGAAATTGAGAAAACATTTTGACAAATTACCCGTCTGAGAATGGATGTGAAAGAATATATCGAATCAGGAGTTGTAGAAATGTACAACCTCGGCACATTACCGGAAGCGGAAAAAAAGGAATTTGAGCAAAGGCTTCTCATGTATCCTGACCTGGCTAATGAATTGAAGCAGGTACAAATGGCTTTGGGTGCTTATGCGTCTGTACATTCAATTAATCCCAGACCAACATTGCGAACTGAAGTTCTTAAAAATATTCTTAATGGAAGTGTTGCGGCTCCAAGCAATACAAAATCCACCGGCAATAACAAGAACCATTCGCTCACATATAAATATCTGATAGCTGCAAGTCTGGCGGCACTTGCAATAAGCACATTTGCATCCTGGTTCTTTTACAGTCGTTGGGAGGATTCAGAGGAAAGATTTAGTCAGCTTTTGAAAGAGAAAAATCAACTTGCACAGAACTACAACCTGGTGAAGGACGGTTTTGATAAAACAGTATATGATATGCTTATTATGCGGGATGAGCATTCACAGGTTATTACCCTACATTCAAAGGACACAAGCCTGAATCACCTCGCACGTATTTACTGGAACAAACAATCACATGAACTTTTCATTGATGCGCTTAATCTTCCTGATCCCGGGCAAGAGCAAGAATATCAACTATGGGCAATGGTGAAAGGAGAAGCCGCAGATGCAGGACTTTTTAATGCGCGTGAATTCACAGGAATACAGCGAATGAAAGAAATACCTGTTGCTGATTCATGGATGGTTACTCTCGAACCAAAAGGCGGCAGTCTTCTGCCAACGCTTGATAAGGTGGTGCTGCTTTCAAAAGGTGATTAATCTTCATAGGACCTTTTGAGCCTTTGTCTGAAGCTTTTTGTGGATTAGGGGACTCCGTGCTAGAAACAGAATCAATTAAGAATTTACGAATTTCACCGCATCCGAACCCACAGGATTCTTTGAGAATGACTGTGTACAATGTGTTGTGGGGAATCGTTGAAAGTTGAATTCCTTCCAGAATAAATTGCACTTGTTGTGCTGTGATTTCATTCGATAGAGAGCCAACAGGTAATTCAAACGTTCCTTTCTCCAGCCGCTTGTGGCAGATCAAAAAACCATCGCCTTGCCATACCAATATTTTTATCCGGTTACGCGGACGATTGAAAAACAGGAACACATCGCCACTGAGCGGATCCAGATTGAAATGCGATTCCACCAGTCCCGAGAGTCCATCGAAGCCCTTACGCATATCACAATCCGATTTGTAAATAAAGTAGCGATAGCGGCTGCTGAACGAAAGGATCATTTTTTAAGCAGCGTTTGAAAATAGGTCGCATTAATCGGCTTGTAAAAGCGGATCGTAATTCCTTGTTCTGTTTTTAGTTCAGCGAACAATCCATCTTGATCAGCAACCATAACTTGAGAAAATGATTTTTCCACTTTTTCGGAAGCTTCATTCCGCTCTTTTTCAAACCAACTGATCAGCGTATAATATTTGATGTCATTTTGTTCAGCGAATTTGATTTTGCTCATTCCGCTTTCCTTGCAGCGCTGCATAATGGCTTTTTTCTCCGAATCGGTAAAACCTTGTCCGGGAATTTGTGGAAACTTCCATA
>CAYHFJ010000303.1:0-3520 GCA_964355885.1 uncultured Flavobacteriales bacterium | reverse complement strand
CATTGAATCCTACTACAAAGACGAAGCAGGGCCAGAGCCGATCAAAATCGAAGAGTTGGCTATGGTTTTACAACCGGCAGCTATTGACAATTTTTAGTAATCACACTTTAAAACCAAAGTTATGCACGAAGAATTAAACGTAATACCCGAAACTGCCGATACCGGGTCGTTCATGAAGGCAGGGTTGCATCTCGTAAAAATCCATTCAATTGAAACCGCCATGAATGAAATAGGGCTGTCCAAGATGGATAAGAACGGGAATCCTGGGTTAAAGATCACTTTTGAGAACAAGGACGGGGATTTGATTTCCCAGGTCTATTACTATTCACCTCTTCCGCTTGATCATCCGGATCGCCTTGATGATAGCAAAAGGTGCAAAAGTGAATTCAGGCTCACCCAGCTGAAGAAAGCGTTCGGATTTGGAAGCAAGCCGATCACTATTTCAGAGATCAAGTCAAAGAAATGCTGGATGGCTATTCGCCGGCAGGATTATTTCGATACCCAGGGAGATGCGATTATGAAAGATGGCAGGCAGAAATCCTTTCACCAGATTGCAGAAGTGTGGCCGATGAAAGATGCCACGGCCAATGATCTGACCAGGGGCAGGCCTGTACTGAAAGGTGATCCGGAGATCGATTCAAACAACTTCTTTAATGGATTCTTCTATGAAATAAAGGTTGATGCTGCTCCATTACAGTCGACTATTTCACGGGCGGAATTTGACACTCCGGCTGATTTTTTGGTTCAGGAAGAGGACATGCATGTGATGGCTGACGTTGCCGAACAGAATGAACAAGTTTCAAATGAAGATTGGTAAGACCTGATGGATTAAAAAAGGAGGATGAACGACTTATTGTTCATCCTCCTTTTTTTTGAACGTTCCTTTCAAAATCCAATGATAGAAAAAAATCCTCATTGATCTATTCAGGATGCATATTAAACAGAGGTTTCTCTGAAAAAGTTATTTTGCACCCGTAATGATTAATAATTTACTTTAATTTTACTGAATCTGCTTTTTACAGAAATCTATTGTATTGATACACCTGATCTTTGTGAATTGTAATAACATAGGTCTGCTATCGATCATTTGGAACCTCATTGTTGTTGGTGGCATTTATAAAGCTATATTTAATTTGCCAAATGGGGAGATGCTTTAACATTGTAAAACAATCATCTATGGAACCAAAGGAAATGATTGAGTTTTTAAAACAAGATTCTTTGAGGGTTTTTGAAGGATCTTATACTGTTTATGACATTAGACATACCAATAGTGAAACAACTATTTATTTTTGGAATTTCAACGGATACCCTAATTCTTATTCATCTTATGTTAACAACCAAGAGGACTCTGGTTCTTATCAGAGTTTATTGAAAAGGCTATCTGAGATTACAATAATTGAAAAGCGAATAGATTCAGAATATTATCCAATATGGACGAAAGAAGATGGGCTTATTACTCAAAATGAAAACTTCGTTAGGATTAATGGCAGATATTATACTATCAAATTTTTAGAACAACTATTAAGTAATATATCTGAGTCAGATAGTATTAAAATTCGAAAATCAATCCCTATGTCAATTATTTTCAATGAATAAAACATACGCCCGTACCTAAACAAGCCATCACCCGCACAATGCGAGCAGTTTCCGGAGGTTGGCATTCACAAAACCTGCAAATGATAATGGTAAGCAAAGATAAGAACAAGTAAACCCCGCACTGCGGCTGCCGGTGGGGCATTAGCGGTAATGGTAATAGGACACTTCACAGCACTTTAGCAGAGTAAAAACGTTCTACTATATGAATTCATTATTTAAAAGCGACAAGCGAGACGAAGCGTTAGAACGACTTGCTATTGGAATTACAGAGGGTGCTAAAAACTGTACAACAGTAATAAAGAAAATAAACACTCTTTGTCAAAAGCCAAAGGATTATCCAAATCCTTCTGAACTAATAAATGAATGGACTGAACATCTTTTTACGAACTACTTCCACGACTATATTGATGAATGGCTTTCACCGAAAACAATTTCTATAGAGCATGAAGAAAAATTGGCAAATGTTTTTTCAGCTATTTCTCCAGTTTGACACCATTCTTCTATGAAAACAAAACCGTAATCTCATCAAAGAAATACAAATGGACAGTAGGTGATTATAAAGAGCTAAAAGTAAAATTGTTGCAAAAGTGGTTCTACAGCGAATGGGATAATTGGGACGGAGAAACAAGGCTCAGACTCGGCGGCAAATTAGAGCAGAATACGCAAAAGGTTCTGGAATCAATATTAGCTTCGTCAAAAGCCAAGTCAAGCATTTGGAATAAGCAGAAACAAATAGACGCTATTGTTCTTTCAGATGACTTAAAAATGATAATTAAAAAAGTAATGCCTGAATATCAGCACGAATATCAAAACGACCTATTTCTAAAATATACGGATGACTTTATTGCAAGGCTTCCAACCGCATTCTCCAAATTTGATGACAACTTTTATGAAGTCGGGAGTTACCTATACAAATATTTTCAGTGGAGCAATGATTGAAGAGCCACATGCCGCTAATCGAGTAGGCTGCCCAGCCAATGTTGACCAGTGTGCACCTCTCATGCCACCATGCGTGAGGATCACGGCTACTTTCAACTGGGATTGTCAATCGATCCTGAAGCCAACGCGAGGGTAATACCTGCAACGTTAGGGCACATAATAATGAACGACACAACATAAAGAAAATGAAAATGGATTTCTTAAAAATAACGCAGGAGACAGAGGATGAATTTGTGAAAATTGCCGATGTGTTATTTAACAACTATGCAATTCAAAACCATGATTCGATTTATAGACTAATAGAGGTGGAATTTTACTGGACATCTCCAAACCATAAAGATTTTAGCACCTATGAAAGAAAACATATTGACCCAAAACAGGGTGATTGGTTTTTTCATTATTCAGGGGTTGATATCGCTCTGAAAAATGATGATATTAAAGGATTTGGTGGAATTTTAATACGAGGTGTATACAGCTTAAAAGAAAGGAAAAACTATAAAGGCCCACAAGTTTGCGCAATGAAGCTTTTCAGTGGAACCAGTGCTTTTGAAGAATCAATAACGACAAAAATCATTGCATGTAATTTCAACCATGCCGAAGTGCAAAAATCACCTCGAAAAGGCTTGGGGGAAAATGCAAAGCAAAGTGGAACAGATCAATTAAATTATCGATTTTTTATTAATCCTAAATGATACCAGATTGGCAAACAAATAAGGTCTATTTTTCAGATCGCTTAGAAATTGACTACCCAATTAGTCATGCAAATATTCAAAATGCTCTTACTGAATTAGGAATAGAACCTCACTACCTTTATGACACCAAAGATGTGTGGGCAAGAGATTATATGCCAATTCAAATAATGAAGAGTAAATTCATTGAATATCGTTATGACCCAGATTATTTGCAAGGAAAGAGGAAAGGCTATCGAGACTTAAAGACTTATCCTGATATTGTTTGCGTTCGTAACAACCTTCCAGTTACTATA
>CAYHFJ010000302.1:0-3527 GCA_964355885.1 uncultured Flavobacteriales bacterium | reverse complement strand
AAAGGGAGAATACATTGCGTTGATGGGGCCTTCAGGTTCAGGAAAATCAACACTCATGAATGTAATCGGTTGCCTTGATACACCTACAGAGGGTACATATATCCTGAATTCTAAGGAAGTGAGTAAGCTCACAGAAAATGAATTGGCTGAGATCCGAAATAAAGAAATAGGTTTTATCTTTCAAACCTTCAATTTGATTCCGCGAAGTACTGCCTTAGATAATGTCGCCTTACCATTAGTTTATGCCGGCTATGCTAAAAGTGAACGAATACAACTTGCGGAAAAAGCCTTGAAAAATGTTGGCCTGGGTGACAGAATGAAACATAAACCAAATGAACTTAGCGGAGGACAGCGTCAGCGTGTAGCTGTAGCGAGAGCACTTGTAAACAACCCTTCAATTATTCTTGCAGACGAGCCCACCGGAAACCTTGATTCAAAAACCTCTGATGAAATCATGATGCTTTTTGATGAGATACATAAGCAGGGGAATACAATTATTCTGGTAACGCATGAAGAAGACATTGCCAGACATGCTCATCGGATTGTCCGACTGAAAGATGGCTATGTTGAATCGGATTCTCAAAATGATTCTATACGAAAGGTTATAAATCCTCTGTATACGCAGGCTTAATAAGTATTCGCTGCAAATCCAATTCTATTGTTTTCAGGTGAATGAAAAATTAAACTGAATATGAAAATCTATACAAAAAAAGGTGATGAAGGAACAACTTCCCTGATTGGTGGAACGCGGGTTTCGAAGCATCATATACGCATCGAAGCTTATGGTACTGTTGATGAACTGAATAGCTGGATAGGTCTTTTACGTGATCAGCCTGCATACAAAACTCAACAAAATTTACTTCTTGATATCCAGGACAGACTATTTACTATTGGCTCAATCCTGGCTGCGGATCCTGAAAAGTCAAAGATGACACTCCCGCAGCTTTCCAATAATGACATAACCCGTGTAGAGGAAACTATCGATGAGATGGAAAAAGACCTTCCGGAAATGAAATCCTTTGTCCTGCCAGGTGGCGATACTTTGGTCTCTTACTGTCATATCTCACGTTGTGTTTGTCGCAGAGCCGAACGGACAATTGTGCATCTAAATGAAATTCAGAAAACTGACCCTCTGATCCTTCGATACATAAATCGCTTGTCTGACTACTTATTTGTTCTCTCTCGCTGGATTTCTCAGGAGTGTGGAGCCATTGAAACACCATGGAAACCCAAGATCTGACTTTTATCACAATTTAGGCCATACCAAGCCTGAATTGTACTGAATTGCCTTTTTTTAAGTAAATTATTAAATACTGGCATATCTGAAAAAAAAATTTATACTTTTGCCACCCTTAAAAATAGCATTCATTTTTATATCAGAATAATCTATGTATTGGACACTTGAACTCGCACAGCACCTTGAAGACGCTCCATGGCCTGCAACTAAGGACGAGTTAATTGATTATGGAATTCGTTCCGGTGCTCCTCTGGAGGTAATTGAGAATCTTCAGGAGTTGGAAGACGAAGGGGAAGCGTATGAAACTATTGAGGAAATCTGGCCGGATTACCCGACCAAAGATGACTTTTTCTTCAACGAAGACGAATACTAAGTAGATCGCGACATTTCAAGCTTCTTATTAATGAAATTTAGTGCGATTATGTAGCTGCATCCTATTCAAAACACCTTCAAAAGGGCAATATTGCCCTTTTTTTTATTTACAATTCAAGGCAGATTATTTTATCTTTGAATCCCTAAAAATAAATCTCTATGAAAAAATCAGTACTCTGCATGTCAGTTTTGTTAATGTCTTTGCTAACAGCAGCTCAAGTCACCTTCCAAAAAAGTTATGGTGAATTTTATACTGACTATGGACAAGCAATGGTTCAGACAAATGACGGTGGTTATTGTATCGTCGGTGGTACAGGCCCGGACATGATCGACAGTACAGATGCCCTTATAATCCGAACAGATATTGACGGGAACCAGATATGGTCTGCGAGACTGGCAGGAACAAAAGATGATTTTATTACCGGAATAACTACAACCGATGACGGAGGATTTATCATCGTGGGAAATACTTACAGTTCTCCTCTTGATACCGCCTATAGTGATATTGTCGTTATGAAAATTGACGATGGAGGATTTGTATACTGGTCTAAAATTTTTGGTGGACCGGATTATGATGAAGCACAATCAGTGATCAGATCCGGTGATGGGGGATATATAGTCCTGGGAAGCTCTATGAGTTATACCACGGTTACAAAGTCCGCACTTGCCATGAAAATAGATGATTCGGGAAACCAGGTGTGGACTAATACAAGTGATACTTACTCTTCCAACTATTTCGCTTCAGGTGACCAGACTCATGACGGGAACTATGTTGCTGTCGGTGGAACATTCAATGGAACAGGCGGAACAGGTTTTGATAATTATATAAGCAAAATTGATACCGCCGGAAATATCATCTGGAGCAGATCACATGGAACAGTGGGTTCAGAATTTTTATATGACGTGAAGGCAACCCTAACCGGAAGTTTTCTTGCATGTGGAGTCAGTTCTACAAATACTGCCGGTGACGCTGACATCAGCGTTATGAAACTCAATGGTGCAGGTGATGTGGTGTGGAATTACAATTACGGGACAGCGGAATATGATATAGCAAGATCAATACTGCAAAATCCAAATGGCGACATTATCGTTGCGGGCTACTCAAACATTGGCACAGCTTCGAGTGTGATCAATCAAATGATCCTTCTAAAACTTGACTCAACAGGAGCCATTATTTGGACTCAGAGTTATGGAGACGTTTTTTTAACCAGCGAAGCCTATAAGGTGTTGGAAGCTGCTGATGGTTATGCATTATGCGGATATTCCATCGCCTTCGATCCCCTCGGTGATACATATCTTGTGAAGACGGATATTGCAGGTAACAGTGGTTGCTACGAAGCCCCAATAAATTATGTGAGAACAAATAATACTTTAGCTTCCGCTTCCGGTTTTGCGGAAAGTGTTGGAATCATTGATGAATTTTCATTGACATTCAACCCGGTTGCATTCACTAATCAATTCTCACTGGTTTGTTATTCTGTTGGCATAGGAGAAGATCCTAAAAGCAATTCATTTGAAGTTTTCCCTAATCCTGCAAATGCATTTATTAAAGTAAATGTCCTGCAAGGATCAACGAATGCAAAACTGAGCATCCGTGATATCACAGGTAGAATTCTAATTAACAAGGATTTCTCGAACCAGACTGAGATGTTGATTCAAACTGATCAACTTCTTTCGGGAATATATCTTTTATCTATCGAATCTGATAAAGGTTTGGCTACCAAAACTTTTATTCGTGACTAAAGACACGTGACAAAAAAAAGAGGCGTTCTGAACCATTTAGCACTCCTCTTTTTTTTATACAATTTTTAGAACGGAATTGTTCATTTATGCTGATTTGCAGCAAATTCAGACAGGGATATCGCTTGAAATTGCTCTAATTGTACACCTATTTTAATTTCCTCGCCTGACATTTATA
>CAYHFJ010000301.1:0-3560 GCA_964355885.1 uncultured Flavobacteriales bacterium | reverse complement strand
TCTTGCAACCTTTTTGTGTTTGTTTTCAACGTTTAGTTACGGTCAGGCCAGTTTTACGGCCAATGTCTACTCTGGATGTGACCAACTCAATGTTAATTTTCTCGACCAGTCCGTTGGAGCAACTTCCTGGCTTTGGAATTTTGGTAACGGGAACACATCCATTTCACAGAATCCAGTTGCACAATTTAACAGTATTGGAACATTTGTTGTAACACTTACAATCAACGGCGGCACATCAAGTTTTTCGGACACCATCCATGTTTATCAAAGCCCTACTGCCTCTATCAGCGGTTTTGATACACTTACTTGCGTAAATAACCCAATTACTTTTTTCAGCACCTCTATTCAAGGAACAGGATCTATTAACATTTATGAATGGAGTTTTGGAGATGGAACACAGTTATATGTAGGACCAGATGATACCATCAGTCATACTTATTTGCTTGACGGCGCATTTTCGGTAAATCTGACAATTTCGGATATTTATGGTTGTCAGTCGGCATCGAATACATTTAATGTGACGGTTCTTCCTGCACCTTTGGTCGGATTTATCATGAACCCTGTATCATCTTGTATTGTTCCTCAAACAGTTTCATTTTCAAATACGACCAGTCCTGCCGCAACTTCTTATTTATGGGATTTCGGTGATCCGGCAAGTGGCAACTTAAACACCTCATCACTTGCAAATCCAACACCGCATGTTTATAATTCAACAGGATCATATATTGTAACGCTAATTGCATTCAGTGGCTCATGTATTGACACCAGTTTTCAAACTTTCACTGCATCTCCAATTACAGCAGGCTTCAATGCACTTCCTGATACTATCTGCAGGTACGATACCATATTCTTTAGCAATACAACAGTACCACCTCCTTCCATTGTTACATGGAATTTTGGCGATCCTGCCAGCCTGTCTAATAACACTTCAAACCTGACAGACCCTTATCACGTCTACGGAAGTTCAGGATGGTTTACTGTGACCATGATCGCTGATGTAGGAAATGGCTGCACTGATTCTTATACAGATTCAGTTTATGTGCGGCCTCAACCTGTGTTTAACTTGTTTACAACCGATGATTCAACCCGTTGTAGCATTCCGGTTACCATTCATTTCCAGAGTACCGGTGATGCAAATATCAATCAGTGGTTCTGGAACTTCGGTGATGCGGGAACGGCTGATACCTCTATTCAGCACAACCCAAACTATACTTACACAGGATTTGGAAATTATACTGTGCAATTAATTGCAACAAATATTTTTGGATGTTCCGACACAATTATAAAACCGAATTATATCCAGATACAAGCACCGACAGTTACCATTACTACTCAGCCGGATAGCGGTTGTGCAAACACAGACCAGTTTTCATTCAATGCGGTTTCAACCAATGTAAGTGGTGATACAACATCTGTCTATTCATGGAATTTCGGAGATGGAACAACATTGAACAATGGACCAAATGTGACGCACACCTATACGCAATGTAACGACTATAACGTTTCAGTTACAATAACGACAAGCGGTGGATGTACTGCAACAGATACAAGACCGGGTCTGGTGCGCACAGGCTTTCCTCCAACTGCTGATTTCACATGGATACCAAGCATCATGTGCTACAATGATACAACGCAGTTCACTGATGCAAGTACTGCAAATGGTTGCCCTGTAACCGGATGGTCATGGGATTTTGGAAGCCTGGAGAAAGATCCATTTCATGTATTTCCTGACACCGGCGTTTATGATGTCACGCTTGTTGCTTACAGCAAAGGATGTCCTGACACAATGCTGAAAACCCAGATCATCACCATCCATCCTCCAAAAGCAATTTTCACTTATTACTATAACTGCACAAATCCTTATCAGGTTCAGTTCTATGATACATCACATGGTGATGAACTGGTAGTCTGGAATTTTGGAGATGGAATTACAGATGCATCGAATGCACAATCTATCGTTCATCCCTATGCAACAAGAGGACAGTACCAGGTTTTACTTCATGCATACAATTTTACTTTTGGATGTGATGATTCAACCACCCAAACCATCAATATCTATGACCCTGTTGCCAATATCGCGGTATCAAGTGGCCAGGGTTGTCATCCTTTTACTGCCAACTTCAATGGTGCCGGCTCACAGGATGCTTTGACCTTTGCATGGGATTTTGGAGATCCGGCATCTGGCGTTTTAAACACTTCAACACTTCCTTCCCCTTCTCATACTTTCAACACCACAGGTTTTTTCACTGTGACGCTTGAGATCACTGATCCGCATGGTTGTACTGCAGATACAACATACATTGTTCATGCTGTAGGTCCTGAAGCATCTTTCACATCTCCTGACACAACCGGGTGCCGTCCGTTTACAGCTACCTTTAACAGCACCAGTACTACAGAAGGTTCAAGCATCAGCCAATACATTTGGAATTTTTCTTACCCCGGCAACAATGATATTGATACTACAACATCAGGAAATGCTACACACAACTACGCCAACCTCGGTCTCTATTCGGTTTCTCTTACAGTCATAGATGCAAACGGTTGCCGCGATTCCATTGTCAATAATTCCTTTATCAACGTCACTTTTCCTATTCCTGTATTTTCCGGCGACACATTTATTTGCGATAGTTCATCTACCGCTTATACAGTAACTGTAGCTGGCACGGGTCCATATGAATATGAATGGAATTTCGGTGACACCACACCCTTGGTGATCAATTCAGGTATTTCTTCTAACACAAATACAGAGTCTCATACCTATCTACATAATAACATCATCTATACCGTAACCGTCAAAGTAACTGATGTAAATGGATGCGACACAACAATATCACAACACATCACAGTGTTAAGACCGTCTGCAGATTTTAACGTAACAGCAACAGATATTTGTGTGCGAACGCTTGCCGATTTTTATGCCCTTCGTGATGATTCAATATCTTCATGGCAATGGCAGGTTGATGGGCCCCTTGGGTATTCAACAGGTTCTGTTCTTGAATTCCCCGGTTTTCAATTTACAATCGCCGGCTATTATGGAGCCACCCTTACTGTTACAAATCCTGGTTGCAGCGCAACATTCCATCAAGATAGCTTAGTGTTACTTTCAGGTCCGCAAGCATACTTTACCTTCCCTCCAATTACACATTGCCCACCTGTTGATGTGACATTTACCTCGCATTTAGTCAACGGAAATTATCTTTATATCGTATGGGATTTTGGTGAAGGGGCATCCGGTTACTCCTATTATCCGGATTCAGTTATTACACACACATACTATGCAGATGGAACATATATCCCTTCTGCTCAGATGGCTTACACGCTGCAAAATGGAGACACTTGTCTTGTGAATGATACCAATCTTGTCGGCGCCCAGGTTATTGTACAAAGTTACATGGATGTCGATATTACCCAGGATACGATTTTACTTACTGAGGGATTATCAGATACGCTTACTTCATTGTTATCTACAACAGTAAACGATCCTCCATATACATACCAGTGGACCCTCTTCCCTGCCGGCGATCCCCTTTCTATATATGACATTACCTCTTCAATCTATA
>CAYHFJ010000300.1:0-3593 GCA_964355885.1 uncultured Flavobacteriales bacterium | reverse complement strand
CCTTGAGGACGAATACAACATCATGACAGCCATCAAAAATGGGGCAGATGGCTATATCCTTAAAAAGACCAATCCGCAGAAAATATTAGATGCCATCCAACAAGTATTTGAAGGAGGTGCCGCTTTAACACCGATGGTTGCCAAACAGGTTCTCTCATTTTTTAAACCAGCCCCCAAAGAAAAGGAGCACGTCTCATTATTGACAAGACGGGAACAGGAAATACTCTCCTATATCGTAAGTGGGATCACAAACGAACAAATTGCGGTGGAGCTTTTCATTAGTACCCAAACTGTAAGGAATCATATTAAAAATATTTACGAAAAATTGCATGTTCATTCTAAAGCTCAGGTTGTAGCCAAAGCTCTCACTGAGAAAATGATTTGAAAAAAATGACCCCAATGGGCTATTTCGTACGTGGATGGAATTCTTCAGTTTTGAAATGAAAACAATATAAATTAAGACTGCTCCTATTTTTACTCTTCTCAGTTAAATTATATTGCAGAGCATCTTATAATTCATTCGTTTCCGCTTTTAGTTTTAAAAGAATAGGGGACGACTAAACCTGCCAAAGGGAGCATAGATAAATAGAATGGCTTACGAAGTTCAAGAGACCGCCAGCAAATGTTACTTCGGAAGTCATTCTTCTCCCATCTAATTTCAACTTTTTTTTGCCTTTTAGAGATAGGGAACCTATTTCCATTGAAAGTCTTCTGTAAATTTTCCCATTAATTTGTATATTGTAAAACATTCAGTTATTATTTTACAATATGAAGAGAGTTTTTGGACCTTTGGTATTTTTGTCAGTACTCATCGCTTGCAGTCTGCAATCATTTGCAGAAGTCCGGCTTCCTGCTATCCTTGGAAATCATATGGTTCTGCAACAAAATCGTGAAGTAAATCTGTGGGGATGGTGCGGCCCATCTGAGAAGATTACTATAAAATGTTCGTGGGATACCATAAGATATACAACAATTGGGACTTCCGGGGCCAAATGGAGTCAGGTAATTAAAACACCTTTAGCAGGCGGACCTTATACCATTACTATCAATGATAAAATCATCCTGGAGGATGTGATGGTAGGTGAGGTTTGGGTTTGTAGCGGACAGAGTAACATGGAGTGGAGTGGTGATCAGAAGTTGAAGCAATCACTCGATGAGGCGCCCAATGCAACCAACCGGAAGATCCGTTTTTTCTATGTGCCAAAGTCTACGGCAGACTATCCTATGGAAGATGTTGTAGCAGGTTGGAGGGTATGCACTCCTGAGGAAATGATCCATTTTAGTGCCATTGGATATTTTTTTGGAAAAAAAATTCAAAAGAGCCTTGACGTTCCGGTGGGGTTGATTAATACCAACTGGGGAGGAACTCCTGCCGAAGCCTGGACACCCAAAGAGGTGGTTGAGCAAGATCCGGTGCTTAAAAATGCATCTTTAAAATTGAACCCTTCACAATGGTGGCCAATTACTCCCGGATCCATCTACAAGGCCATGATAGCCCCTGTTACCAAATTTAAGATTGCAGGTGTTATCTGGTATCAAGGAGAAAGCAATACCCAAAATTACAATACATATGCCTCACTGATGGCCAAAATGATTTCTTCCTGGCGGGTTGCATGGCACATTGATTTCCCTTTCTACTATGTCCAAATTGCTCCTTTTTCCTATGGAAATTACAATATTGGTGCCCTTCTGAGGGAACAGCAAACGTCTTGTTTATCTATCTCCAAAACCGGGATGGTGGTGGTTCATGATCTTGTTGATGATGTAAACAACATTCATCCGGTTAAGAAAATTGAGGTAGCAGATAGACTGGCGAATCTGGCATTGGCAGATAATTATGGCATCAAGGGAATAGTTTATAAAAATCCAATGTACAAGGGTATGATCATCGAAAAGAACAGGGTTCGAATCTTGTTTGACAATGTGGAGAGCGGATTAATGGCAACATCCAAAGATTTGAATGAATTTTATATTGCTGGTCCAGATCAGAAATTTCTGTTCGCAAGTGCCAGGATTGAAGGAAATTCAGTCATAGTTTGGAACAAGGCAGTAAAAGACCCTGTCGCTGTCAGATATGGCTTTAGCAATACTTCGATTCCGAATCTATTCAACAAAGAGGGAATGCCTGTAAACCTGTTCAGAACCGACAAATGGGAAGTAAAAACTGACGCCATTGTAAAATAACAGGCCTGGAGGTCGTTTTATTTAATTTCCAGCTGAGCTTTTAAAAACTTCAAAGAGGATTCGACATCCAATCTTTTGGCAACAATCTTCTTATTCTTGTCAAGTATAAAAATAATTGGAGTAGTGGTAACATCGTACAGTTTTCTGAAGTTAGAAGTGTAAGACGGATCCCATACATTTGTCCATTCCTGAATTTTATATTCCTGGATTGCCTTCATCCATTTCTCTTTGCTGTTTTGGGTCAGCACTGCAAAGATTTCCACACCCTTGCCTTTTAAAATCTGGTACAAATCTTTGTTAAGCTGAGGTGTTGTTTTCTGGCAATGGCTGCAATCAGGTTCCCAGAAATAGAGTAAAGTATATTTGGCATTCACCTGCCTGAGGCTATAATAGTTACCTTCCGAATCGGGGAGTTTCAGTTCTGGATCAATATTCCCGATAAGGTTGGGTTTTACTGCAATGACTCTATCCCTGACTTTATTAACTACTGAGGTATCCAGCCAGGTTTTTGGATCCTTTAATATGTATTTTTCCGATAGGACGACAAAAACCTTGTCCATTCCCATTATCTGGGATTGATTTGATTCATTCAGCAGATAGAGAAAAACATAATGGTTAACTTCTTCGTTCTTTTTAGATCTTTCAATGACTTGAATCATAGGATTGATCAGTGAATCTGGTATTTGAAGAATTAATTTTTTAAAGTAAGTATCCAGCTTTTCCTGAAATACCGGAGTCCGGATCATTCCCGAACGGCTAAAATTGAAATTATCCCAGAAGTGATCTTTCTGGAAATTGTAACGATGTACCCAACGCAGCGAATCCGGGTTTTTAGTATTAGCCGGGATGATTGGTTCATCAGGCACAGGTATTAACATTGAAAGTAAGAAATCGGCCAAAAAAGTACCTTTGTGTTTTGCGGCATTCTCTTTCCAGTAACCTTCCATAATGTTGTTGAGGTCGGCTAGTTCTTTTTGTATAACTTTTAATGAGTCGCTTTTTTCAGGAAGAGCCTTTGCCCTGGTTTGAAGTGCTATTTGTTTGGTCTTTTGTCTACCGAGGAATTGCTGGTATTCATGAAATGCAATCGTCTCGTCGGCACCAGTGAACTTGTTTTTGGATGCATTGCTAAAATCAGCTTCAATTGAAAACTGTTCATCACTTCCAATCAAAAACTCAAAATAGTTCTTTTCGTTAAGGTAGAAAAGATATAAGCCTTCTTTGTGAGGTTTTTCGCGAACCAACATCCCGAAACCCTGATTGTTCAGCCGGACTGAGTCAACGCGGAGGATTTTGTCTCCAAAATAATTGGCTAAATATAGCGTTGTATCCCGAATCCCATTCATCTTTATTTGAATGTCACATGTGACAGCTGGTTTTTGACCGTACAAAAGACAACCGGAAAATGT
>CAYHFJ010000299.1:0-3633 GCA_964355885.1 uncultured Flavobacteriales bacterium | reverse complement strand
AGACCATACCAGAATGTAAAGGCTTACCCGCATATTCAACCTGATTGGATACATTACTTTTAATCTTTTCTGAATCCCAGAGATCAGCATTGTCCGTTGCGAGCAATTCAGCTGAAGAAGCCGCCAAAATCTGCCATGCAGTTTGAACCTGACCTCTGATTTCAGAATTCAATTCCCAACTCAACCGCGGATGTTGAGAATCTGTTACCGGATTTTCTTTGTATTCGGCACGAAGATTGATTGGTTTTAAATCGGATAAAGTACTGCAGGCAGTAAACGCGATGCATGTAACTATCCCAAAAAGCGTAAAAGGCACATTGAGTTTGAAAGACTTCATTTTATTGGTTTTAGAGTCGTTAGAAGGAACTCCCAATAATCATTTGCTTGTGTGTGCAGCACTTTCTCATGGGTATTTCATTTTGTTGTTTATTTCAAGGTTTTAAAGCCCCATATAATATTTCAACCGGATGCAAGGCAATACGGTTGGTAAAGTCATTAATCTGGTGACGGCAACTTGTGCCCTGAGCAGAGATAATCGTGTCAAATGGGGCTTTTTCAATCTGTTTAAAAAGGACTAATTCACCTATCTTTTTAGAAATTTGGTAATGCTCTTTTTCATAACCGAAGGAACCAGCCATGCCGCAGCATCCAGACGGGATTTCACTCACCTGGTAATTTTTTGGGAATGAGAGCATAGAAAGTGTTGATTGTGAAGAAGCTATCGATTTTTGCTGGCAATGGCAGTGGAGTATAATTGTTTGCTCCTCATCTGTAAACAAATCCGTATTTATTCTTTCAGATTCCTTTTCCCTAACCAAAAATTCATCCATCAAAAAGCAGTTTTTTGCCAAAAGGGCTGCGTCCTTTCTCAGGGATGCAGCCACCAACTCTGGATATTCGTCCCGGAAAGTAAGGATACCAGAAGGCTCAATGCCGACAAGCGGGGTATCGCCAGTGACCAAGTCCTTCAATAAAAGCACATTTCGTTCTGCGAGGTGCCTTGCCTTCCGTACCAACCCTTTTGATAAATAGGTCCGTCCGCTTTCAACATGCTTTGGTATAAGCACATGATAACCCAATTTCAACAATAGTTTTACAGTTATTTTTCCAACTTCCACATCATTGTAGTTGGTAAATTCATCATTAAAAAGATAAACGCTTTTGGTTGGCTTTTTAGTTAAGGCAGCAATTAACGAGCCATAATTCATATTGTACCATCGGCCAAAAGTCTGCTTTGCCAACAAAGGAAGCGTTCTTTCTTTTGTGAATCCTAACATCGAAGTGAAAGCCGGGGTACGAAGGAAAAAATTGGTCAAAGCAGGAACCAACGAACCCAGCCGGTTGATTTTTGTAATATTGGCCACCAACCAACTGCGCAAAGGCACGCCATTGGCATCGTAATAATGCTGTAGAAATTCGGCTTTAAGCTTGGTCATATCCACATTCGACGGACATTCAGATTTACAGCCTTTACAAGACAAACAAAGGTCCATCACCTTATAAATCTCTTCGTGATCGAAAGGATTTTTCTTTGATGAATGAATCAGATATTCACGCAAGATATTCGCCCGGGCTCTCGTGGTGTTTTGCTCGTCGCGGGTAGCCATATAACTCGGACACATCGTACCGCCCATTATTTCAGATTTGCGGCAATCGCCGGCTCCGTTGCATTTTTCAACTGCCCTCATCAGACCCATTTCGTTGGAAAAATCGAAAATGGAGTCAATTTCTTTGGTTGGTTCACCCACCTGGTATCGCAACGACGTATTCATGGCAGGTGTGTCAGTAATTTTTCCGGGATTAAAAATACTTTCTGGATCCCATACTTTTTTTATTTGTTTGAGAAGTTGGTAGTTATGTTCACCCACCATAAGCGGAATGAACTCACCACGCAAACGTCCATCGCCATGTTCACCACTCAGCGAACCCTTGTATTTTTTTACCAGTTTGGCCATATCCAATGCCAGTAATCTGAATATTTCGACATCTTTTGGCGATTTTAAATCCAATACCGGGCGCAGATGCAATTCGCCTGAGCCAATGTGGGCATGATATACGCAGTTAAGTTTGTATTTATCAATCAGCAATTTGAATTCGGCAATATAATCGGGCAAGCGTTCCACATGCACGGCAGTGTCTTCGATGAGACTCACTGGTTTGGCATCTCCCTTCATATTCGAAAGTATGCCAAGACCTGATTTTCGGAGGTTCCATATTTTGGAAATGTCTTTTCCCCAAATAGACGGATAATGGAAACCGAAATTCAGACTTCGGAGTTCGGCTTCCATTTTCAGAAAGATTAATTCTATTTCCTTCTTCGTTTCACGGGCAAATTCAATGATTAAGATGGCTTCAGGTTCGCCTTGGAGGAAAAAGCGGTTTTTTTGTTGCCCGATGTTGTCTTTGGTGAGGTCCAAAATGGTTTTGTCCATCAGCTCAACTGCTCCCGGAAGGTATTTCAAGGCAGTGAGATTGGCTTTCAAGGCATCTTCCAATGTATTAAAATGCACTGCCATCACCCCCTTTATCTTGGGTGGCAGCGGAACGAGATTGAGTTTAATTTCGGTAATAAAAGCCAGTGTACCTTCAGACCCCGCAATTAGTTTACAAAAATTGAAAGGTTCTGTTCCCGGGGTAAATGGATCGGTTTCGAGCAGTAAATCGATGGCATAACCTGTATTGCGGCGATGCAGTCTTTTTTCGGGATATTGTTCGCGAATTTCCTTTTGGTTTTCGGGCTTTTTAAGAATCTCATTAATCTTCCGATACAATCTATTCTCCAGACTATCACCAATGCACATTTGTTGAAATGCTTCATTCGATAACGCACCAAATTCAACTTTAGAGCCATTGCTCAGTATGGCCTTTACCGACAGCAAATGATCGCGGGTACTCCCGTAAAGTATGGAATGTGAGCCGCATGCATTGTTACCAACCATACCGCCTATCATGCAACGGTTTGAGGTAGAAGTTTCAGGTCCGAAAAACAGATTGTCAGGTTCAAGGTATTTGTTCAACTCATCCAGAACAATTCCGGGTTGAAGCCTGATCCATTTTTCTTCTACATTCAACTCGATAACTTGGGTCAGATATTTTGAAACATCAACAATAATACCTCCACCCACTACCTGACCTGCAAGTGAAGTGCCGGCAGCTCGCGGAACAATGGAGATTTTATGATTACGTGCGAAGTTTACTAGCTGAATGATGTCAGCATCGTTTTTGGGATAGGCCACCGCCAAAGGCTCTTCCTTGTAGGCCGACGCATCGGTCGAGTAGATGACACGATGAATCGGGTCGATGAATAAATCGCCTGACAAAGAAGATTTTAATCGCTCGAAATCTTCACCTGCAATCATTGCTTTCTGTTTTATTATTTGAAGAGAGGTTCCATCATTTTTCCGTTTAGTTCTTTCCATTTTGGAAACAGCTCATTGAATTTGTCTGGATTTTTTTTGATCAGGTTATTCCTTTCTCCAAGATCTTCTGCCAGGTTATATAGTTCCCATTCCGGTTGCTGGCTGTTTGATTTACTGCTGAAAATTTTCCAGTTCCCTTCGCGAAAGGCTGTCAATCCATTTTGACGCCAATATAAAGACTGATGCGGGTGACCGGATTTCTCGCCTTTGATGT
>CAYHFJ010000298.1:0-3638 GCA_964355885.1 uncultured Flavobacteriales bacterium | reverse complement strand
AATCGACAGTATCGGAGATATTATGCGGAGTTTCGACCTGACAACAGGCAAAGAACTTTGGAAATCCGAAATTGCATCGCCCGGAGCATTTCCATTTCCCGGTTCCAGAAGTGTACCGGCTATCGACGGAAATTTCGTGTATGCCTGCGGTGCTGTTGGCGACCTATTTTGCATGGATATTAATACTCACAAACAGGTCTGGCGTAAGAATATCTGGACGGATTTTAGCGGTAAAGAACTTCCAATCTGGGCAATTTCCCAATGTCCTCTCATCTATGGGAATATGGTTCTTGTTTCCTCACATGCTCCTGAAGCCGGTGTGGTTGCATACAATAAACTGACCGGCGATGTTGTTTGGAAAACACCAAATCTGGGTAACGAAACCTATGTAAGTCCCTCAATTGCAAAAATATCAGGTGAAGATCAGGTTGTCATGGTTACTTCCTCAACCAACCCATTCGGACATCCGGGTGCTGAGAAAACTCTAGGTAAGATCATCGGAATTGATCCTCAAACCGGGAAAGTATTGTGGGAATATAAGAATTGGGAATGTCATATCTCTGTGGTAAATGCGGTTGAAGCCGGTGATAATAAATTGATTATTGTTGGAGGTTATGAGCTTGGCTGTGTGATGATTAAAGTTGAAAAAAGCGCAGATGGAAGCTTCGGTGTGACTGAACTTTTTAAGCACAACGATTTTGGCGATCACACCAAACCTCCGGTACTATACAACAGTTATTTCTATGCACAATTTTCAACAAACGGGAAACGTGATGGTCTGGTTTGTATGGATATGGAGGGTAAGATCATGTGGAAAACAAAGACTGACCCCAAATTTGATAAAGGCAGCATGATCGTGGCTGATGGATTGATTCTTCCTGACTTCTGACGTTTAGTGCGGTAGCAAATTCCAATTAGTTATAAGGTTTGCAAGCTGGCTTTTCAATATTTCTTTTGTGGGAGATCGAAAGACAAATATTTCTTTTGTCAGGCTGTCCTGAATGTGTGTTTCTGTTATGTTCCAAACGAGGAACCGGATTTCCCTCAATGATAGTTTGGTTGTAAGATAGAGGTATTTTTCAGCAATCAGCGCAACAAAACAAATCAGGACATGGGCATTAATTGCATCTTGTTTTTGATGATAAATCGGACGGGCTTGCAAATCGAACTTACTCATTCTGAATGATTGTTCAACATGCCAGAGCTGGTGATACCGATCAATAACCAGTTGATTCGATAGCTGTTGTTCGGATAAATCGGTACAATATCCCTTTATCCCAAGTAAAAGCCTTCTTTTTTCTATCAATGCTGTATTTAGTTCGATTTTCTCTTTGGTAACCTTTCTGATAAACGTAGCTTTAACTTTAAGCGACTGCTTTGCAACCAATTCTTCGGCTTTTTGGATGAGCTTAGTTAATTCGTTTAATTCCTTCTTATACCGTTTGTGGGAGAAATCGCATACTAAATCACCGTGGCGAGATGGGAAACGGGCCATTGCACCATGATTCCCGTTCAATTTGCTGTGGATTTGTTTTACCAATACCAGGTTCGCATTGGCCAGACGGGCGCCAACAATGTACGATATTCCCTTTTCCTGAAGTTCGGTTAACCTTTGTTCATCGAGCATTGCAGCGTCGGCCACAATAATTGGTTTGGTCAGGGGGTGTTCAGAGATAAACTTTTCAACAACAGGAAGCATTGTCTTCCCTTCAAATGTATTGCCTGCGAAAACCTGGTACGATAATGGGAACCCTGATTGAGTTACCAACAACCCGATTACAATCTGGGGTTGTTGCGATTTGTTGTCTTTCGAAAATCCCAGATTTTTAAATTCATCGGCCTTAAAAGATTCAAAATAGAGTGTAGTGACATCATACAGGACAAAATAGAAGGGCTCGTTAAACTTCTTCAGGGCAATGTTGTAGGCACATTGCTCAATACCTGTCTTGTAAGTAGTCAACTTCGGGATATTACGATAGATACGCTGGGAATATTTTATGCCAAAATAGTGCTGTAGCAGCTCTATTGAACGAAGCTTTGAAGCAGGCTCAATAAGCCTCATAATGGCCAAGTCAAGCAATAAACGGGGCAAGTGGGATAAACCAAATTCATCGAAACAGCTCATGAAAAATTGAAAAGCAAAGTGATGGGTCACCCCAACGCACTCTCCCCTTTCAACGACCAGTACCTTCTGTTTTTGAGAAGGGAATAACGATAATTGGGATGTTTGTTCTTCAATCCATTCAAATGCCCTCTGTCGCAAAACTGTCACTTCAAGCTCGTCTTTACCACTCCCAATATGTTTGACAATTAAAGACCGGTGTCCAACGTACCGAACCACCTGAACGGCAACAGAACCTGACTTGGTTTTGACTTTTCTTACCGAATACATGCCGCAAAAATACGCGTTAGTGCGGTAAATATAACTTTTTAAAAATATAATTATCTTATAGACTGATACTTAAAAATAATATTTTCAAAAAAAACCAATACCGTCAGAAGTCAGGACGGATAGAGTTGTCGGAAAAGAGTAACTGCGCAGTATGTAGATTGACAAGGTTATGGAGATAAGAAACCCGAAACTGGGGGGAGGGATCGGGTTTCTTTAAAAAAATAGGAATATTAATTTTTAAGAACCTTCTTAAACTCAAAAGTATCCCCGGATTTAAGCCTGACTAAGTAAATACCTGACGTGAAGGATACGGTTTGAACGACAATTTTTTCAACCAGGAACCCAGTAAAAACAACCTGACCAATTGAATTTAAAATATCAAATTCAATTTTGTTTGTGTTGCCTTCAAACTCAATCGTTACTTCATTTGTAGTTGGGTTGGGATAAACTTTTATGGTTCTTGTTGATACTGTTGAATTTATTCCAGTTGGAATAAAATTCATTGAATTAGAAAAATTTGAATTACAACCATTTACCGAAACAACAACATAGTAATCTCCGCTTGATTTTGGAATATAATCCTGATCAGTTGCACCTACTATCAACCCGTCTTTATTATACCATTGATTACCATTTAATGCGTTTGAATGTAATCCATTTGCAATTGACGATACAATTGGAGTTGTAGGTTTTATATTAACCTCAACCGGCAAAGTAGAAGCAACTCCATCACCACATTCATTGTGCCCTTTTACCGAAATATTACCTGACACAGCAGATGAACTATAATTTACAGTAATGAAGTTTGTTGTACTTGATCCGGTTGCGCCAGTTGGTAATGACCAAATATAAGAGTTAGCGCCTAAGATGGATGGTATTGAATAGATTTCATTCATTGAATCATTACAGATGTTCGTTTTGCCTGAAATTGGTCTGGCTCCTGATAGACCAAAATTCATCGAAGAAACTATTGCAGTAGCATTTGGAGTATATTTTCCATCTCCCAATGAATAAGTCAAACATGTAATATTTTTTTCTAAACCAGTAGCATTTCTCCAGATTCTGAAGTTATACTGTTCCCCTGTCTTTATGCCTTCAACCACAGGTGTCAGTATGTCATCACCCCAGACCGTAATTACTAAATCTTTATTTTCCCATATTCCACTTCCGATACATAAGCCTTGAGGGGTAAAAACGCCTACTTCATCTCCGGGTCGAAACACCTGTTTTGTAGAACTCACAGGAA
>CAYHFJ010000297.1:0-3649 GCA_964355885.1 uncultured Flavobacteriales bacterium | reverse complement strand
GTCTAATACTTCAGTTTCGGTAAAGAATTCTTCGAAGGATTTTTCGCCGGAGGTGTCTGAGCCGAAGAAGAAGATTGGGTAGGAGGAAGGAGGGGGAGAGGGGGCGAGTGGGAGACTGGGCGAGTGGTTCCTTTGCAGAAATAATGCTTTTTGTTTTGCTTCTTCTTCGGATTGGCAGATGTCGGGGGTTAGGCCGAGTTCTTTGAGCAGATCCAGAGCAATTTGATCAAAGGGAATCATGTCTTTTTCTTCATCCAGTTTGGGAAAGAAGATGTCACCGGATTCGCCCATTATGGAAGCAATCAAGCACAACTCGCCTGATTCCTGAGGAGAGACAAAAAAACGGCGAATTCCTAACGGGCATGACCAGGGTTGCAATTTGTTTAATCGTTCCAAAAAACCCAAAGGAAGACTTCCATTGGAGAAAGCAACATTAGCGAAACGGGCGGTTTTAATTGGCAATCTATCTGAATAGGCCATTATTAATTCTTCCATTAGTTTTTTGCTGGCTCCCATGATGTTAACAGGATTTGCAGCTTTGTCTGTGGAAACACAGAAAAAATGTTCGGGTGGAAATTTCAAAAGAAGGTCCAATAGTTTGCGGGCACGGAGCACATTGTTTTCGATCATAGCCTCGATGGAGAAGATGTCTTTCTCGCTGCGGACATGCTTGTGGGCAGCAAAATTAGCGACAATCTCAAATGGACCATGTTGCTTGAATATCTTTTCAAATACAAAATCTCCAAAGTTGACTGGATAGGTAATAAATTCTTCAGGTATATTGGAATCTGTTGAACTCCTTAAATCGCGCACTAATTCGGTGAGTCCATTTTCGTTGATGTCTACAACTACAAGCTTCTGGATTTTGAATTTTAAGATGGCTTTGATATAGGATGAACCAATTGTGCCTGCACCTCCAATTATTAGGACAGATTTTCCGTTAATCCGGGAATTAAGTTCATTTTTGTATTTCAAAAAATCAGCTACCAAAAGGCTGTTGGGTCGTTTGGTGACAAAAGTCGAAATAAAGTTGTCGAGGTTAAAGTTCGTTTGCATATCATTTATCATCTGTTTTCTATTTCATTTTTCATCAAGAATTGTCTTTCCGTCCTTTCAGTTTCCACCTAATTTAGCCCAGAGCATTCCAATATATTCCAGAAATACAATCTCCATGTAACGAATATTGCCTGAGGAAGGATAGTAATCGGTATAGCTTTTAGGGATATCATTTTTTCTAATATTGAAATTTGTTGGAGCCGGAATGGGATTTAGCCCAATATGGCGAAAGTGCAGGAGAGCTCGTGGCATATGGGCTGCATCTGTAACGAGGTATAATTTGTTAGCAGATCCAAAGCGTTTGAAGTATTCAGCCGCTTCAGATTTAGTGTTCCAAGGTTCGTTATTGGTAATGATATTTGTCGGTTCGATTCCTAGTTCCTGAGCTGCCATTGATGAGACCACTGCTTCAGGTAATGGATTATTGCCTGCAGAACCGGAGAGAATAATCATACTTTCAGGAAGTATTCGATGAAGCCGCATTCCTTCTGTAAGTCTTGCCAATCCTGATGAATTTAATTGAGAACTATATGAAAGCCCTTCGTCTGTTTCGTAGCCACTACCAAGTATCAGGATGTGAACCATTGAATCCATGGACATGGACGGAGACCTATAGTCTGAAGCTGACAGAATAGGAGCATATTGATTTTCGAGTGTTGCCAAAAGTTTTTTTTGAAGAAAGGGGGTGCTGATTAATAAAAACCAAAATAGGGATAACCCAAGGCTCCATTTTGCAATCTTTTTTTTGCCTATCCTGTGAAATACAAAAGCCGCTAGTATTAACAGCCATAATAGAGATAATGGTGTTAGTAAAGATTTGATTAACTCACGAAGAAATGAAAAGAACAACATTTATTTAAATTTGCTTAAAACTATCGAGCGTTTTCTTCATGCCAGCTTTTGTTGATACCGGCATTTTGCTAATTAAAAGGGCTTGTTTTATTTTGGCATTTGAAACCACATACGATTCTGTGAGTTTTTGGAGCCGTTCGCTGTTTAAAGGGAGGTGAAGAGTGTCTCCAATCCGGGCAATTACATTCATTAATTTAACCGGAATATTCCAAATCTTCACACTCATTTTCTGTGAAGAGGCAATTAAACCGATCAATTCATTGGTTGATAGTGCTTCATCATCGGCAATATGATAAACTCCTGATTCGATATTCTTCTCAATTAACTGTTGCACCACAAAGGAGACGTTGTCAATAGAGCAGAATGATCTTTTGTTCTCATAGGCTCCAAGTGCCCAGGGTAATCCTTTTTGAACCAGTTGAAATAGGAGATTAAGATTCCCTTCATTCCCCGGGCCGTGGATCATACAAGGTCTTAATATACATGCCTTTTTATCAATGGAATTACTTCCTTTCTCCTTTTCTCCCTCTCTCCACTTCGCCACTTCACTTAAAATATATTTTTCAGCTTCCAATTTCGATTGGCCGTATGGAGTAAGTGGGTTTGGTATTACATCTTCTGAAAGTTGTTCTCCTGATACCGAATCTGCCACAGCCTTAACCGAGCTAAAAAAAATAAATTGTGTAGCAGATGATTTAAGGAAATGTTGAAATATTTTTTGCGTCAATCCAACATTGATATCGAAATATTCCTGTGCGGATGCAGCGTTTTTGGTATCGTGTGCTTTGCCAGCCAGATGAATAATGGCATCAACCTGAGGTGTTTTTTCTAACTCATTCCAGGCAAACGTATTAATAACTCCTTCTTTTTGTTGTGACACAATGTCCAACCCATAAATAAAATGTTGTTCTTTTAGGGCAGCAACTAAATTATTTCCAACAAAACCATGTATGCCTGTGATCAGTATTGTCATTAATTTTACGTGGAAAGGAAAAATAAATGATGGGTTAAAGAACTCTACTTTTAACCAACAAAAATTTTAGTCATTGTTTTTTTATTAAGGAAAGGATAATTTATTAAATGGTTGCTTTCAATATCTCTTCCAAGCATCTTTCTGCTGTATGACCATCCCACAATGCCGGGCGGGAGGGTTTTGTATATTGTGAAATGGCACTATGATAGGCTTTTCTAATCAGTGAAATGTCATTTCCAACTAGAATACTTGCGCCACCATGTTCCATAAGTGTAACAGGGCGTTCGGTGTTCCAGCGCATGGTGAGACATGGGATGCCAAGCACACAACATTCTTCCTGTAGACCTCCTGAGTCTGTCATCATAAGGTGTGCCCCCATAGTTACTCTCAACATTTCGTGATATCCCAATGGTTCGAGCATTACAATATTCTTGTTCTCGACCACTTTATCCCAAAACCCAAACTTTATGAGTTGCTTACGAGTCCGAGGATGAATCGGCCAGACTACTGTGAATTCCTTTGAAACCTCAAGAAGCAAAAAATCTATCAGCGGACCCAGAACTTCTTTTTTATCGACATTCGAGGGCCGGTGGAGGGTCAAGGCAATATAGTCCTTATCTTCGGGAATCTTAATATCAACTTTCCCTCCTTGTGCGATATTTGCTTTAAAAATCTGACCAATATTTAGCATTGCTGCTTTATCGCGGTTGGCCTCTAATGTATCGATCATGATGTTGCCAACAAAACAGATCTTCACCTCAGGAACTC
>CAYHFJ010000296.1:0-3674 GCA_964355885.1 uncultured Flavobacteriales bacterium | reverse complement strand
GACAGGAATAATTCTCATCTTTTATTGGAAAAACAAGAATAAAAGAAAGATGAATTTTTGATTCTTTTGGATAATAAGAAAATGGAAAGCACGACGAATGATTAATTTTGCAGGAACTGAAAGTAAGTATAAATTAATAAGCACTTAATATGTCCGATTTTTCAGGCTCCATTCGTTCAAGCTTTCGGGTAGCTGACTCAGTACAGCGTTTGCTCCTGATAAACATAGCAGTATTTTTAATAGTCCGCATTATAGGTGTTTTGACTACACTGTTCATGGTGCATACCGTGAATTTTTCAAGCATCTCCTATTGGTTGGCTGTTCCGGCAAACCTTTCAAGCCTTCTGGTACGACCATGGACACTTGTTACCTACATGTTTTATCACTGGGACTTCTTTCATTTGTTTTTTAATTTGTTGCTGTTGTACTGGATGGGGAAAATATTTCAGGATTACCTTGGAGAGAAAAAACTTATCAGTACTTATATACTTGGTGGTATCAGTGGTGCCGCTGTTTACATTGCCGCTTACAATATATTTCCTCTGTTTTCGAATAGTCTTGAAATCTCTTTCGCTCTGGGCGCTTCAGCAAGTGTACTTGCTATTACCATCGCTGCCGCTACCTTGCTTCCTGATTTTCCTGTTCGCTTACTCCTGATCGGAGAAGTAAAGTTAAAATGGATCGCTTTACTTATTGTTTTGTCCGATCTTATCAGCATTGGTGGAACTAATGCAGGTGGACATCTGGCTCATCTCGGAGGCGCTTTATATGGTTTCATTTATGTTCGTAAGTTGCGTTCCGGTTCTGATATTGCAGCATGGTTCAGCAAATTGTTAGAATATTTTACCCCTGGAAAGAAACCAAGAATGAAGGTGCATTATGGAAAAAGTATGAGTGACGCGGATTTTAATGTTACAAAAAAATCGCGTCAGGAAACTCTTGACCAAATTCTTGATAAAATATCAAAATCAGGGTATGGCAGTTTAAGTCAGGAAGAAAAGGACTATCTATTTAAAGCCAGTAAAGAGAATTGAAATCATAGCTTCTGCATGCAGTATTCCGATTGAAATTTATGGATAAATCGCAAAAACCTTCCTGGCTCAACAGACTTATATGGATCATTAATGTGATAGCCATAGTTGGACTAGTGTTCTCCCTACTGGCAGCGTATGTAAGTCCCTCGCTCATCTGGTGGCTTGCACTTTTCGGCTTGGCATTTGGATTGTTTTTTCTGATTAACCTGCTTTTCTTTATCTATTGGGTATTGATGCGCAGGAAACGTGCTTTTGTTGTGCTTATTTTTTTGCTCATCAGTTTTATCAGAATCCCGGGAATGCTACGGATTAATTTGAGGCCTGAAACGACCACGGAAGTTTCATCGGATAAAAATGCCTTGAAAGTAATGTCATTTAATGTCAGATTGTTTAATCTGTATAATTGGTTTCATAATACGGATACTCGGAATATGATCTTTGAATTTCTGCAAAAGGAATCTCCGGATGTAATATGCTTTCAGGAATTTTATTCTTCTGAAAGAAAAAATAATGAGTTCAGGAATGATGATACGCTGCGCAAGTTGTTATCCGCGTATTCACATATTGAATATACACTCACTCTTAGAAATACAGATCATTGGGGTATTGCCACTTATAGTAAGTTCCCCATCATTCGCAAACGAGCCGTACGATTTCAGGAGAAGGGAGGGAACATATTTATTTACACTGATATTGTGAAAGGAAAGGATACAGTCAGGGTGTTTAACACACACCTGGAAAGTGTACGATTCAAGTGGGAGGATTATAAATTTATTGAAAACCTAGGAAATGATGAAGTACAGCAAGATGAATTCGAAGGCGGTATCAAGATATTGCGTCGTTTAAAACGGGCATATATAAAACGGGCAGATCAGGTTTATGTTTTGCATGATACGATTCATGCCAGTCCTTATCCAGTATTACTCTGTGGTGATTTTAATGATACCCCTTCATCCTTTGCCTATAGCATTCTGGCAGATGATTTGAAGGATGCTTTCAAAGAAAGTGGCAATGGATTTGGTACAACTTATGCAGGGCCCTTTCCAAATTTCCGTATTGATTATATTTTTCACAGTAAATCACTCAGGACATTTCAATACAAGACGCATAAAGCTGATTTGTCGGATCATTATGCCATAAGTTGTATGGTTGAATTGCCATAGTACGCGGAAGTTTAGCTGTCGGCAACAATTATTTCTTTAGCCCAAAAAATACTTTTCTGTAATTTGTTGCAAGAGGATGCTTTGATAAAATTGGCGGAACGAGTACAAAATGTTCAACAATGCTTTTGTTAAAATATCTGTCATCAACTGCGGTCACTTCAAATCCCGCGTTTTGCATTAGTGAACTAAAATCATCACCGTATATTCTCAGATGGTTAAATTGTTCTAATACTTTTTTTCTTTCTACTTTATCGGTGATTGCTAAATCTTCAAAAGTTTTTTTCAGTTTGTCCTTTTGTGGCACCTTAAATATGCAATACCCCCCCCCCCTTAGCTAATATCCTGTAAACTTCCCGAATACCTGCTTTATCATCAGGGACATGTTCCAGAACATCGCAGGCAATTACGCAATCGAATGTTTCATCCTGAATTGATTTCATGTCTGAAATGTCAATATTGTAATCAAGTTCATCATATTCGTAGCCTTCCGCTAAAAAATCTGCTGTTTTGTATTCTTTTGCGATACCTTGAATTAATTTTCCGATTGATTTTTCAGGAGCAAAATGCAGTACTGTCTTGTCTTTAATAATACGGTCAAAGTTAAATTTATCTATAAAAGTAAGAGATGCTACCAATAATCTTTGTCGCACACTTGATGAGCAAGTCGGACAAATACTATACCGGTGCCAACTATCACTGTTAAATTTAATTGCTTTGTAATGACAAACATTGCATTCAACACCACTACCCACAATGTTCAGATAGATTTGCTGCAGTTCGATAAGCGATCGTTTGATAATTGTTTTAATCAGTCTGAGATTTATTTTCATTTGTTTTAACTTTACGACAGCTTATAGACAATAAACTAAATTAAGTGCATAAGTCTGGGTGTTGAATGGAACAAATGTTTCATGTCGTTTTCGTCAGCTATGAGTCATTCCCAAACGCAACAAAGATTATTCAAAACCCTGAACTAATTTATCTTCCGTACATTTTTCAGGACTAGCAGATTCATCGCATTGTTATCAAGATTTAAAATATTGTTACGGGTAAGTCTTAATACCTTATCATAGTATAGTACAATAACAGCAGCTTCGTCTATGACCATTTGATCCATCTGCTTGTAAAAGTCAGCTCTTATTGAATCAACTGTTTCCAGAGAAGCACGCTCGTAGAGAGCATCGTATTCAGCATTTTTGAAATGTGTATAATTGGGTCCGGAGGGCGCAAAGTTTTTCGAGTAAAATAAGCTGAGATAGTTTTCCGCATCTGGGTAATCTGCGATCCATGATCCCCTGAAAAACGGGAGCTTTTGTTCCGCGACCATCTTTCGGTGAATGGCAGCCTGATTCACATCAATACGAATATTCATGCCCAGAGATTCCCATTCACTTTTTATAAATTCACAGAGATCAAGATAACTTGAGGTTGTACTTAATGTTATTTCCGGAACTCCCTTACCATCGGGAAAACCAGC
>CAYHFJ010000295.1:0-3677 GCA_964355885.1 uncultured Flavobacteriales bacterium | reverse complement strand
GACAAGCCGCGAAATCGTATTTTTAGCATCAATTACTATCTCATGCGAATTTTCGCCCGTTTTGTACATATTTGTCTCTTTCTTGCAGGATTAAGCATGAATGTGCTTGCCTTCGATATACGTTGTCTGCAAGTAAATACAAATGGAGATGTAAACCTCAGCTGGGACCAGGTGGGTTTAAATGCCGCCGATTTTCGTTGTTATTACATTTATCACAGTACAAGTGCTTCCGGTCCCTTCACTGCTATTGACAGCATATTCTTTTATAATACGACAAGCAGAGTTCATCCGGCACTGGCAAATAGCAACCCCGCCTTTTATTATATCGTTTATAAAACCAATAATGGAAATCCGGATATTACTTCTGCGCTTGTTCAGGCAATTAGTTTGAATGTGTTTAATCCTTCAACAGGTTTTGCGAACCTGACATGGAATGCTGTCGCAAATCCATTGCCCGCTACAAATTCTGTCTGGTATAAGATTTACAGAGAATATCCTGCCGGTTTTTTTACACTCCTTGATTCGGTGAATGCCTCTGTTGCTGCTCAGCCAATGACCTTCGCGGATCAGATTTCGATTTGTAGTGATACCATTAAATACAGAGTAGAAGTCAGCGATGCTTCCGGTTGTAAGTCTGTTTCAAATACTGCAGGAGAATTGTTTCGTGATCTTCAGCCACCTGCACAACCTGTGTTGGATTCTGTGAGTCTTGATGTGAATGGTAATGTGATCATTGGATGGAATGTGAGCACTTCTCCTGATACCCGTGAATATGTTGTTCTTCAGGGAACAGCTACAGTTGATACAACCACAGGGATCAACTCGACTATTTTAAATTCTACAATTTCCGCCACTGCCGGATCAATTCCGTTTTCCGTGTATGCTGTTGACTCATGTAATAATCCCAGTGCACCCAGCGTATCACACAGCACTATTTACCTTAGTGCCATATTTCAATTGTGTGAAAAATCTGTTCACCTTTCCTGGAATGCATATTCGTATTGGCCAAATTCCGCCGACTATGAAATTCTTGTGAGTGTGAATGGAGGAACTGAGACTATTGCAGGTTTTACTGCCGATTTGTTTTATGATGATGCCAACCTTATTTCAGGAGCTTTCTACTGCTACCGTGTGAGAGCGCGAGAGTCGGGCGGAAGTACACGTTCTTCAACTTCCAACCGCGTTTGTGTAGTTCCGATTTTTCCACCACCACCTTTATTTTCATATATCAGAAGCGTTAGTGTTCAGGGACCCTCAATTGTGGAAGTAAGTGCCTATGTTGATGTTGCAGCTGCTGTCGCGGGTTATGAATTAGTATGTTCAACTTCACCTGCAGGTCCTTACAGTGTGGTAGCTTCACAAGCGGCAAGTGCTGTGGCGAATATTCGTTTCTTCGATACATCAGCAAATACGGATGCTTTTAGTTATTACTATAAAGTGAATAGTATTGATTCATGTGGATTGACTGTTTTGGAATCGCAAGTAAGCCGTAGTATTTTGTTGCAAGGCACGGCCCTGCCGGAGTATACGAATTTCATGTCCTGGATCGATTACGAAGAATGGCTGGGAACTGTAGCACATTACAACTTGTACATTCGTATTAATGGAATTCTTTCCACGGTTCCGCTGATTACCTTCTATCCGGGTGATCCGCTCTTTTATAGCGATACTGTGATTGAAGATGTGTTTAGTGATGGCGAATTTTGCTATGTGATTGAAGCAGTTGAAGCTCCCGGTAATCCTTATTTCTTTCTCGATTCGGCGAGATCAAATGAAATTTGTCTCAATCAGGATCCCGCAATTTTTATTCCCAATGCATTTCGTCCCGGTGGCGGTTTGAATGAAATATTTTATCCCTCAAATGGATTCGTAAACACAGAGAGTTATTCACTGGATATTTTTAATCGGTGGGGTGAAGCGATTTTTCAAACTACCGATCCGCGGATAGGATGGGACGGCTCAACCAATGGTACACTGGCGCCGGAGGGTGTTTACGTTTATCGTCTCAAAGCCGCAAAGTCAGACGGAGTTGAGATCGAAAAGGTGGGGAGTGTGACTTTGATACGATGAGTTTGGATTTGCATTTAATTGATTTTACAAGATGAGTAGTATATTAGTTTTAGGATCAGGCATGGTAGGTAGCGCCATAGCAATTGATTTAGCAAAAAAGTATAAGGTTAGCTTAGCTGATCTTAATGAACTTCGCCTGAAGCAGGTTCAGGCAAAATGCGAGGACATCAGCATTCTCAAACTGGATGTTCGTGACAGCCCTGCACTTCATGCACTTCTGAAGGATTTTGATTTGGTCGTTTGCGCTGTACCTGGATTTCTTGGCTTTGCTACTTTAAAACAAATTATTGAGGCTGGAAAGAATGTGGTCGACATTTCCTTCTTTTCCGAAAACGCGTTGGAGCTGGATGAACTTGCCAAAGCTAATGGCGTAACAGCAGTGGTGGATTGCGGAGTTGCTCCCGGTATGGACAATATTATCCTCGGTTACTATAACGAAAAATTAAAATTGACGGATTTTGAATGTCTCGTAGGCGGCCTGCCAAAGGTTAAGAAGTGGCCTTTCAATTACAAAGCTCCTTTTTCACCGGTTGATGTAATTGAGGAATACACACGACCTGCGCGGTATTTAGAGAATGGAAATTTGATTGTACGTGAAGCTTTAACTGATTGTGAATCTCTCTACTTCGATAAAGTCGGCACTCTTGAAGCATTTAATTCGGATGGACTGAGATCAATTCTGTATACAATGCCGCATATCAAAAATATGAAGGAGAAAACCTTGCGTTATCCGGGACATGTGGAATATATAAGGGTATTAAAAGACAGTGGCTTCTTTAACAAGCAGAAATTGGATGTGAATGGAGTGTCAGTTTCACCATTTGAAGTAACTTGTAAAATTCTTTTTGATGAATGGAAACTTTCTTCTAATGAGGAAGAGTTAACAGTTATGAGAATCACTCTGAGAGGGGAGAATGTTAAAGGTGAGATTGAAGAAGTGGAATATAATTTGTACGATGAGTATTGTCACGAAACACAAACCTCATCCATGGCAAGAACAACCGGTTATACGGCAACAGCCGTTGCTAATTTGATATTAGATGGTTTGTTGACTGAAAAGGGGGTTTTACCCCCTGAGTTAATTGGAAAAAGTGAAAAATGTTTTAATTACATCCTGAAGCATCTGAAAGAAAGAAATATTGAATATGTCAGAAAATATTGGTGAACTTTCCGGTCGTAAAGGTCTTTCAAAAAATCTATTTGAAGAACTGGCTAAAGCTGCATCCGATTCAGGGACTCCTGAATTGAAGGAGCTTGAAAAGATTAGTGAGGAATTTTTGTTGGGTAAATCAACAGTCTTAGGAGCTGTCTCTTTTTATGATTTTTTAAAACCGGAGAATAAGGGTAAGAAAGTTTATATCTGCAACGGAAGCGCCTGCTTGCTGGCCGGTACTCAGAATGAATTGCATAAGAAACTGGAAACGCATTTTTCCGCGAATGAGCTTGGTGAAATGTGTTGCCTCGGACGTTGTCATGAGAATTCTGCTTTTCATATTGATGGTAGGAACTATTCAGGGAATGATATTAATTCGATTGAAAAAATTAAGGCAGGGAAAGCAAAAACAGAGGAGAGTTTCAATGTCTCCTACAAAGGAACTCCGGTACTG
>CAYHFJ010000294.1:0-3682 GCA_964355885.1 uncultured Flavobacteriales bacterium | reverse complement strand
CGGCCCTGAGTGGCTGTCCTTCAAGTCTTCCGGTGAAAGAAGGATTGAAACAGAGATAAATTGAAACGGAGATTAATAAAATAATTTCTTCGTTAATCTGTGTAATTTGTGTAATTTATGGTAAGGAGGGGTTCATTTGTGCAATTTGCCAGTATTCGGTGTAATCCATGGTTGGGAGGAGTTCAATCGTAATCAAATAGGCATGCATAGAGAAACAACCTTGAGGTTATTGCGTATATAATGGAATTAGTTTAAATTAAAATAATTTTAACATGAAAAAGATACTAGTTTCACTCATTATGCTGATGGTTGTGGGGGGTATTTCTGCCCAAAACAAAGTCCTGTATAATTTCAAGGCCACAACGTTGGATGGTCAGCCTTTTGATTTATCCTCTTTGAAAGGCAAAAAAATCATGGTAGTCAATACTGCATCGAAATGCGGCTTAACTCCTCAATATGCTTTGCTTGAAAAGCTTTATGAAAAATACAAAGACCAGAACTTTGTGATTATTGGTTTTCCTGCCAATAATTTTGGCGCACAGGAACCAGGCACCAACGCAGAAATCAGTGCTTTCTGCACAAAAAACTATGGAGTAACTTTCCCTATGATGTCCAAGATTTCTGTAAAAGGCACAGATATTGACCCACTCTATGCCTGGCTTACCAGCAAATCAGAGAATGGGGTCATTGATGCTCCTGTTCAATGGAATTTCCAAAAATTTCTGGTTGATGAAAAGGGTCAGCTGGCAGATGTGGCTTTCCCCAAGGAACTTCCTGACGAAGAGAAGATCATCAAATGGATTGAAGGAAAGTAAAAATGAATGTAAAAATTGGGAAATGAGAAAATGTGAAAACTTCCTCATTTTCACATTTTCACATTTCCCAATTTTTACTTTTTAATTTTTAATTTTCTCAGGTGCACTGATGACACCCAGGTACCTTCCCATCCAATAAGGCAACAACCAGATGTCGCCTGCACTGCTTTCGGATGTTCCGTTTCCATGTAGACGGTCAAGATTGAACATATTTCCATTGTGCCGGGCAATAGGCCTTTCGTCAGGTGGCAGAACCTCTTTGATGGTTTGCATTCTAAAATTCGGCTCAATCTTATCAATATCTTTTCTGCTGCTGTTGATAATCACCCATTCGACCAAATCAATGGGATATTCTTTCAACCACCAGGCAGCTTCGTTCAGATCAAAATTCTCAGTACCTGTGAGCGCTGTAAAAATATTCCAGGCACCCTCTTTTTCAGGCCTTTCAATCTGCCAATGGTCAATGATGGATTCCTTGAATTTTGATTTTAACGTATCATTGAATGCATATCTGAACAAACCCCAGTATCCGACAAAATACATCTCATCGTCAGAGTGGTTCCAATCTCCTGAAAGCTCTTTGCTAAGCTGATCTGCATTCTCGTCTGCCTGGCCAATATTGGCCATTTTTTGCATCAGGTTCTCATAATAACCGTAGTTATTCATCAGGTCAAATGCCTTCTGTTTGTAAACCTCTTTCCCTGTAAAGTGATAGGCTGTCTGCAACATCGCAACAATATTGGATGAATTAATTTTCCTGTCACCAACATTCTTTGGTCTGGCATTCACATAAGCCGGATTCCATTTTCCCCAGAGGGTAGGTTTTCCATCGAAATCTATCAGGTACATGTCGTGTTCGACAATATGTGTCATCAAAATGTCAATGAGGTGAATGGAACGCTTTGTCAGGTCTGGATCTCCGGTTAATTCGGCCATCGCTCCCAGAGCAAAAATATGGCCAATCGCCTCATCGCTGCTGGTAGTTGCCTTCCAGTCCCATTCCGGATCGGAAGCATTCTTCCACCTATCGGGATCTGAGAGGTGCTTCATCCAGCCGCTTCGTTCAAACGAGCGGGAAGGAAAGCCCTTCATTCCATTGATGGAATACAACCTCTCCATGGCATCAAGTGATTCCCTGCAATTCTGGAGTGCATCATCCGACTTGGTTACTGCGTACCTGAAGATTTCTCCTGCCAGGTACATTGAGGTCCATAGTCCGTCGTTATCCGAATCACTTAGTCTTCCGGTTGACAGATTTCCCTTTTCCATTCCATCATAGGAAGCATTGAATCCATTTCGTATATGCCGAAGCCGTACCTGTTTATCGTAATAGTCGGCTTTGTCAGCCAGGGTCCAGTTTTTGTATACTAATTCTGTTAATCCCTTTTCAGTTAAGATTAGGACAGAACCCTTTTCTCCTTTTGCAAAGTCAACAACAACGTTCCCTGGTAACCATCTTTCCCCATTGTAAAAATTAAATTTTCCGTCGGGTCTTAACTGAAAAGCGCCTTCTTTTGATCCGAACCAAATCTGTCCGTTAATTTCCTTCAGCGTTGTGATGTAAGGGGAAGGAACTCTTTGTACGATGCTTCCTATTTGTTTCGGCGAATCGCCGGATGCCTCTAACTTGAAGTATCCATTCGTTGTTCCAATGAAAATCAGCTTTTTATCAGCAGTCAAATCAAAAGATGTTAGATTTTCGGCTTTAAATACTGTTTTAAGTTCCTTATTTACAGGATTAAAAGTGCATAATTCGTTGCTACCCAGCAACCAATAAAGATTTCGTGAAGGGTCGAACCTGTTAACAAGAACTTTTGCTCCGGGGAAATTCCCATTCCATTCAACCTTTGCATCCTTGACCATCCTGATCTCCTTGCCATTACTGACCAGAAAAGAAAAATCGTTGCCACCTTCAAACTGAGTGGCATCTGAAAGTGAATGTTGAGAGAAAAGTTTTCCCGCCCAGCTATTGCTCAAAACTGCCTTATCATCCAGATAGACAAACTGATCTTTGTATATCAGCATATCAGTGAGCTTCTTAGCCTCCATCGGCCTGTAAGAGTGATCCTTTTGAATGGTGCCTGGATAAAGAAACTGACCATCATATGGCTTGTACAAGCCGGCTGACGTCAGTACTTTAATATCTCCATTTCTGTCACAACCAACTTTTAGAAATTGATAAGCATCGGATGTAGCATAATATTTGATGCTAAATTCCTGTAAATAAGGGGTATCCTTATAAATAGGTTGTTTCGCTTTTGTCTCCTTTACCGGAGAGAAAGAGCACAAAGTAAATCCACCAACGAGTGTCAGCAGGTAAAATAAATTTCTCATGTTGTAGTAGTAGTATTTGTAAAACGATTCAAAGGATAAAAATACGCATTTTTTTCAAAAAAAAGTTTTATGATGCTTATTCTATTGAATGATGGAGTATTTTAGCATAAATTATCGTATCTGGTTATCTCCTTCTTTCGAATCCAAATTACTACTGAACATTTAAAAATTACTCATATGAAGAGAATATTAATCGGCATTTTTTTTCTGCAGTTTTGCATTGTTCTGAACGCTCAAACAGCTATTTCAAGAAAGATTATCGATTCAGATATTTTTGAAACATCGAAAGGAAAGCTAGTCATCACCTTTTTTGGTCATGCATCCCTGATGCTAGAAGCCGGGAATGCAGTTATTCAAGTTGATCCAGTTTCAAATGAAGCCAATTATGCAAAACTTCCAAAAGCAAATCTGATTCTGGTGACTCATGAACATGATGATCATCTTGATCTAAAAGCGCTTGAATTACTCACAGAGCCAGCAACAAAAACTGTCGTCAGTAAAAGTTGCAAAGGAAAAATAGATAAGGCTATTGT
>CAYHFJ010000293.1:0-3701 GCA_964355885.1 uncultured Flavobacteriales bacterium | reverse complement strand
ATTCGGTAAAGTGCAATTTTTTATTGCACAATGATCTTTACTTTTCCCGAACTTATCAGATGGTCCTGATCATTATAAACATAGACTATGTAATCCCCGGCTTTATAAAAGGTGACTTCTTTTTTAAACCATGTCCACGTTGGATCAACAGGAACACGAATGGAGTTTTCAAAGATTTCCTTTTTACTTACCGGTTCAATCCAATATACATCGAAAAGTACGTGACGCGATGAAACCTGCCCCGGCATATTGACCAGTAATTGAAAATATCCTCCTGAAGTACCAACTGTAAATACTTCGCTTGCTCCTGTAAATTTTCCTGCCGGATCTACATTCTCACAAAAGGTGAGCTTTTGTCCATACACAAGGTTATTGCTAAAAATTAAAAAAAGCGCGAACAAAATAGTCCTGAATCTCATCCCATTTATTTTTATAGAAAAGGTACGGAAATTTATCGCCCTATCCAAATAATAATTCTAGAATTTTACATTGACCCGCAGGTTTAGCTGTCGTCCTGTTAAATAATTCGGTACGGCATAACGATTCGCGTTGCTGACATCCGTGATCCAGGTGTAAGAGGCGATATTGCTTACCTGTAATAGGTTGAATACTTCCAACCCAATCCAGAATGATTGCAAATGAGTTGTCAGTCCCTTTTTCTTTGTTCTTGGAATTTCCTCACCTATGATTTGTTTTGAAAAACCGATATCTACTCTTCGGTAGGTGGGTGTTCTTAGTACATCATTATAACGTTCGCTGCCGGGAGGTCCGAACGGCATTGCGGAACCAAAATGCAGACTTAATTGCATCTTGTAGGTCGGAAATTTCGGAAGATAATCCTGGAAGAAAAGACTAAATGTAACACGTTGGTCTGTTGGACGAGGAATATTACCCGGTTCTATTCGTACACTGTCATCGTTAAAATAAAAATCACCATCAAGATCTTCTTCCGTTTGTAAAAAAGATAAACTCGCCCATGATTCTACTCCGGGAACAAATTCACCAAACAAACGCAAATCTATACCTCTGGCATATCCTGTCGAAGAATATTCAGGAAGATATCTTATCCGGAGATTGTCTATTTTATAAGGAATGAGGTGTTTTAAAATCTTATAATAAATTTCTGATGTGAGTTTAAATTCACGACCCAATGCCAGAAAAGTGTAATCGCTTCCTGCAACAAGATGTATCGATTGTTGTGCCTTAACATCCGTATGCACATAGCCTTCCTGATCTCTCAGTTCACGATAAAATGGTGGCTGGTAATAGTAACCTGCCGCGACGCGAAAACTCACATTATTTTTCCAAACCGGTTTATAGGAAATTGAAATGCGGGGACTGATAACAAGCTCTTCATTAAGATCCCAGTAGTTTGCTCTCAAGCCAGTTGTAACAATTAAATTCTTTCTTTCTGTCAGTTGCCGGATATTTTGAATGTATCCGCTAATTCGGGATGAACTTAGTTTGGTTTTTGAAACGACAACATCATTCAGCAATATCTGAGGATTTAATGTATCCCGCTGAGAGGGAATTGAAAATCCGGCGGAGTCATTATAACTCCATTCGTGCAAGCGGTCTTCGATGAGTTCATTCTGGTATTTGACACCCCAAAGCCATACTGAATTATCACTTATAATTTCTCCTTTATGCTCCACTGAATAAACCCTGGCATCAAGTCTGTTTCGTGCATGGTTGAGAAAGGAACCTACACCCAAATTGAAAGCTACGTCACCAAAATTGTCTTCACCAAAGTCATTTTCCAACTGATCCAGAAAATATTGTCCGAGAATATCAAAATTTTCCTCTTCCTGCGTGTTGTAAGCTGATGCTATCAACTTTAACTTCATCGCTTCAGAAGGCTTCAAAGTTCCGGAGATTGAACCAGTCATTGTCTGGTACCTGTCGACTTCCTGTCCTTCAAAAAAGACTGTAAATCTTTTCGCGTCGCTGATAGTTCCAAAATTAGTTTCACGCGTTTGTGGAACAAGATTGTATCGGTTTCTTGCATAGTTTCCAAAAGCTTCAATGCTAAACTTTTTACTGAAATCGAAACCGGTTAGTATCTGTATATCGGTGAAGGAAGGCTTGTATTCCCCCTTCGTATCAAAAGTATTGAGTAAATATTGATTTGATTTCTGACGCACACCGGTCATCCAATACCATTTTTCATTCTTACTTCGGTTCTCGAGCTCGAGGGAGGCTCCAAGTAAACTTGCACTCACCGCACCGCCAAACTTTTTTGGTTTGCGGTATTGAATGTCTAAAACGGAGGAAAGTTTATCTCCGTATTTTGCCTCGAAACCACCTGCGGAAAAAGATATTGACTCCACCATGTCCGGATTAATCACACTTAATCCTTCCTGCTGTCCTGAACGGACAAGTAAAGGACGATATACTTCAAAGTCGTTTATATAAACAAGATTTTCATCGTAATTACCGCCGCGAACAGAATAAGAGGAGCTTAGCTCGTTGGATGAAGATACTCCAGGCAATGTTTTTAACAAATCTTCAACACTTTGGTTAGGAGTTGGAATTACCCCGACAATTTTTGGATTGATCGGAGTAATATTTATCCGCTTTAAAGACTTTTCTTCAATAACGACATCCTTAAACTCAACAATTTTATTTTTGAGTGCCTTATTTAATTCCTTGCGTTCACCCGGTAAAAGCCGAATGATCGTTGAATCGTTTTGCAGGCCAGTATAGGAGAAGAAAATTTTCAGACTTTGATTAGCCGGAACTTTTAACGAATAATTTCCCTTTGCATCGGTACTTGTCCCGAAAGGTTTTCCAAAAACAGCGACACTAACTCCGAAAGCAGGACGATTGAGTGCATCCCGAACTGTTCCGTAAATCTCTGCATCCTGAGCATGTACTTCAGCGGAGATGAATAGGACTAAAAAGAAATAAGGTAAGATTTTATTAAGTAACATAAAAGTCCTGGTGTTCGGAATACAATTATTCCGACTTATTTTTTCTTGAAATCACCGTTCTGCCACATCTGAATAAACTTTGACCATGCAATCGGATTCAATAAATTATTTGGAGGGAGTTGCCCTGAGTAGTACAATCGTGCAGATTGTTGTTCCATCTGGTACTTAAAATTCATGCTGCCATCCATTGGCATCATACCTGAAAGCGTATTTAGCTGATCGGCATCCAAGTTTCTTTGAGCTCGTGTAATATCATCCGCGGGAATACGAAGCTGAAGGAATGCTTCCTTGAACTGTTCCTTTGTGGGCCATGGAAAAATAACGACTTCCTTCAGTAGGAGAGTGTCCTTAGCCAACATCTGAATAAGAGAGCATCGATGGTCAGTTAAGGTGTCAGGAATCACAAAATTCATTCTTTTGTAACCTATTGCGGAAAATTCTATGGTATCACCCATTTTTGCTACAAAGGAGAAAAAGCCATAGTAATCACTTATTGTACCCCGGTAGGAATTCCTAATCATAATGCTGGTGAACGGAATAGGGAGTAAGCTATCTGTGGTAACGACAACCCCTGAAAACTGAACGAGATTTTTTCTCAGATTAGAATCGGATTGGCTAAAAATTTCGCTGAGGCTAGCCAGAAAAAACAGGAGAATGAGGATAATTTTGCGCATTTACTTTTAATTTGGTGGCTAATGTACCAAAGAATTTTCAATGACCGGAACGAAAATTGTCGAAGAAAATTCTTACCTTTCCATGTCATATAAA
>CAYHFJ010000292.1:0-3713 GCA_964355885.1 uncultured Flavobacteriales bacterium | reverse complement strand
CATTCGTGGCAATTAAAAGAACAAGATGAAAAATTCCGGCATAAGCTGAGATCCGGACTCAATCAATACAGATGATAGCAGTAGGGCATTCCGGAGATATGTACTAAATTCAATTTCTTTCTGTCTTTCGCACTGGGACACCCATTTTTGCGATTTTTTAACCCTAACAACCTAATAATTAACCACAATTTTATTAAGACTAAAAAAGTGCGGAAGACAGGAGGTAATAATGTGCTTGTGTCCTCTGTGTCTTCCTTTGTGCCCTTTGTGGTTAAAAAAAATCAACTATTGAGAAATCACAAAATAAATTTTACACTGCACTTGCAGAAAAGGTTGGGAAGATCTGTAAAAATGAATTGCTTTTTACTTTGCCAGAATTTCAAAAGTCTTTTTCTCTTTTTCACCGGATGCAAGAGTAATTTCAAGAACATAGATCCCTGCAGGGAAATAATAATTACCATCTTCAGCCCTGCGGGGTATTTCTTCAGGGTTCTTACCCTTCCCCAGTTTCTGTGTTAATGATTTAGCTTGTTTCCCGCTCATCGCTAAAACGACTTTGCTGAAATTGATTCCCGCTTCACAGGTGTCGCTCAGGCTTTTTAATTCAATTCCATTGGAACTAATCAGCCGAATTGCAGAAATTCCGGATGATTTTGAGAAATATGAAGCGTTCAGTTCAGGTAGCACGGGATCTTCAAAGGCGTCAACCCTTTTTCCCCAGGATTTATTGTATTTGGGTGCTGATACATCAAATATTTTCAGTGGACTGCTGATAACAGAATCATTCAGGTGACGTATTTCCGCAAGGGATGCTATATAAATACTTCTGCCATGTGTTCCGATTACAATCTCAGCATCACGGGGATGAATCACCGCGTCATGCACAGCAACACGTGGAAGATCGCCGTTCATGCTCATCCAGCTCGCACCTCTTTCCAGTGATAGATAAAATCCATTGTCTGTCCCAACGAAGAGTATGTTCTCATTTTCAGGATCCTCTCTAATTACATTCACCGGTTCAAAGGGCAAACCGGAAGAGATATTTTTCCAACTGGAGCCATAATCATCCGAGACAAATACATAGGGTGCAAAATGATCATTCCTGTATCCGTTCATTGATACATAAATTCTCCCCTCACTTTTATTAGAAGGAGTCACACGACTCACATAGAGATCCGGAGGAAGTCCATCTGAGATGCGGGTCCAGGAATAACCAACGTCCTTACTCATCCATACCAGACCATCATCCGTACCGGCATAAACTAAACCAAAGCGTATAGGTGATTCCGCAATTGTAGTAATCGTATTAAAAGGAACATCCCCTTTTTTGTCATTCTTTGTCAAATCCGCCGAAAGAGTTTTCATCTCATCACCTTTCAATAATGAACGGTGGAAATGATTGGACCCAAAATAGAGGATATCCTGCGCATGCTTTGATAAGCAGATCGGACTTTGCCAATTGAAGCGATAATTTTTTTCACCAATATCATTTCTCGGTTTCACCGGAGTCGATTCATTATCATTTTTCTTATTTATTCGGTAATAATATCCGAATTGATAACCTGTATACACTGTTGAGTTATCACGAGTGTCTACCTGAACTTGCATTCCATCACCACCCATAATAAATTTATAAGGATACTGTCCATACTGCTGCCAGCTTACATCACTTATATTAGCAGATGAACCAGTCCATACTCCATTATCCTGCAATCCACCATAAACGTTATAAGGTTTTTCTATGTCAACTTCCACGCTGTAAAACTGACCTACCGCCGGAGTATTTGCTTTAAACCATGATGCTCCGTCATCGTATGTAATATTTAGCCCGCCATCATTTCCGATAATCATATGGCCGGATCTTCTGTCACTCATCCAAACTGCATGATGATCTCCATGTGTATTATCACCATCAATAGATTTAAAAGTATTGCCTCCGTCATCGGATAATATGAGGGGCACACCACAAACAGTAATTTTTTTATCATCCAATGGAGAAACATTAATACGACCAAAATAATAACCGTAGGTATAAAAAAGGTTCTTCAAATAATTATCATGCGTTTTCTTCCAGGTTTTTCCGGCATCCTCACTTCGATAAATTTCACCGCCAATGATCGGAGTATCAAACAGGGAATTATTTGCATCATTTAAATACTCTACTAAATCATCAGATGTTATTGAATCTGTACGAATAAGATCTTTCACTCCTACAGCTGTATATTTTTCAGGAAAATCATTCTGCATCAGAAAAGAATTGAGCTTAGTATCATCGAGTTTTAAAAAGTTCTCTTTGGTGATACCTTTCAAATCCTTCGATTCAATCTTTGATGTATCCTTTGGCTCTTCTTCCGTTCGCTTATTCTGATTATCAAGGACGCAATAAACGATATCAGGATTTCCGGGATAAACTGCAAGACCAATACGCCCAATCCCATCACCTGCCGGGAAACCTGACCCAGCTCCGGTTAATTTATTCCAATTTTCTCCACCATCAACTGATTGGTAAATACCTGACGTTACACCGCTCTCTGTTAAATTCCATGCCCTGCGTTCACGATGCCACATGGAGGCATACAAAATATCAGGATTCTTTGGATTGATATCCATATCAACAGCGCCTGTATTTTCATCCACAGATAAAACCAGCTTCCAGGAATTTCCATTATCCATAGACTTATACAATCCACGTTCTGCATTCGATGAATACAGATGCCCTAATGCCGCTACCCATAATATGCCATCCTTTGTCGGATGAAGCAATACCTTCCCAATATGATGCGATTCAGGAAGTCCTTTGTACATCCAGGTTTTACCGCTATCAGTACTTAAATAAATTCCTGTACCGGCATAAGAACTACGGCTGCTATTCACCTCACCTGTACCTACCCATATATCATGTGATTTCCAGTTTACAGCGATATCGCCGATTGTTATGGCATCCTCATTATCAAACAAGGGAGTAAATGATTGTCCGTTATTCTTTGTGTACCACAATCCCCCGGAAGCATAAGCCACATAAAACTCTGTAGGATCTTCCGGATTCACGTCCAGATCTACCACACGAGCACTCATGATAGTTGGGCCGACATTTCGAAACTTAACATTTTTTACCAATGATTTTTCATCGAGACTTTTTCGTTTAGCAATTCCCTCTAAACGATCCTTCCCTGAAGTTGGAGAGACCTGAGCGGTAATGTGATTTATCCCGGTGAAGAAAAATAAAAAGAATAAGAAAGTCGGAAGACCAGATTGCCTGAGAGGTAGTAATTTATTCATCCGGCTAATTTCAGAAGTTTTACTGAATTAGCAAGAAGAATTCCATAGTAAAAGATGATCTTAACAAATAAAAGGTGAGAATTGTTCGTTTCGAAGCATTTTCATTTACTTCTATTGCTAATAAATTGGCTTTCGCATAACGAAGTCAAATTACGCGCAAATACCGGCACGCAAAGACTCCCTTGATCTGAAAAAAAATTATATGAACAAAATTTATATTTCTTTCTTCATCAAATTACCAAGGGCATTATCATAAAGCTCGATTGCTTCAGCAATAGTTCCGAAATCAGAATCGTCAATTAAAATTTCTCCATCTGTCACCATTCCAAGATTTGAGAATTCAACATCACTGGAAGCAATAACATTGACAAACTCATCAAGTTGATCAGGATGTACGGAAACGACGATACGACCCTGGCCTTCACCAAAGAGAA
>CAYHFJ010000291.1:0-3729 GCA_964355885.1 uncultured Flavobacteriales bacterium | reverse complement strand
TGGTTTATCAACTTGAAGAAGATGGAAGCCGTATTTCTCTTGGGTGGCTGGCTTCCTATTATATTAATGGTGAGGACGTGAGTTTTATACTGCCGGGGAGTTATGATCATGATAAGGCGTTGATCATTGAGTGCGCAAAGGCACAATTTCAGGCAACTAATTTGAATCCGCCACCAGCATGGAGCACATATTTAGGAGGGAGCGGAACTGATCAAGTAACAGGCGTTGTCTTTGATAAAAATGAAGACCTGTATGCGACCGGTTTTACCACCAGTGCAGATTTTCCGACCTTTACTTCTGTAGATACGATTAATGGCTCATCTGACATATTCCTTTCAAAATTTTCATTCACAGGAATGAAAATATATTCTTCGTTTTTTGGAGGATGGAATGACGAAGTAGCCAACGCTATTGCCTATGATAATGATTCATCAACCTTTGATAAAATCTACGTAGTTGGTCGGTCATCAACTACATCCGATACCGCTATAGCTGGACATTTTCCAAGTGTCGCAACAACGGATACAAATTGCTTTATTTTAAAGACAGCATCGGGTCTGGGATGTATTATTCAATTTGATGCGGTAACCGGACTTCCGACATGGGCGACACGTGTACCAGGATTCTCTCTGGAGTTTACCGGGGCGTCAGCCGATCTCGATCATAATATCTTTGTTGGAGGTGTGACCCATTACTATGAAACCGGGACTTTTGCCTGCGCGCCTGACCAGAGCCATCCAACTTACATTCCGATTTGCGATCCGGGCAGCGGGGCGTATGTTGCAGGCTTTTGCAATAACAGAAATGTTGACCAATACGGTTCTGGAGACGGTATGATTTTCAAATTTGATAACAATGGTGTTCTCAAATGGTCAACTTTTTTTGGCGGCGAAAACCTCACCACGAATTCTTTCCGAGACGGGATAAGCGACATAGTGGTTGATACTGTAAACTCGTTTGTCTATGTGACCGGTTATTCCAATGCCAATACCGTTGACCCTCTTGATACAACTGCATTTTGTGATGCCTGGACAATTAATAACTTCTATCACGGACTGGAACAGTTTCCCTTCTGCAATCCGGGCAATGGCGCATATTTCTCCACGACCTTGAATAACTATGATTTTGATCCAGATGATAATGATGCAATCATTGCAAAATTTAGCCTGAATGGAAATCTACTCTGGTCTACTTTTTTTGGCGGAAGCAAAGCAGATTTTGGGAATGGCATAGCTGTTAATCATGATGGTGACGTGTATATTGTCGGTGTATCAAGCTCTCCTTACAAGAGTAATACGAATTGCGGCCTCCCAGCTAACTTCGGCTTTCCACACTGCATCACTACTCCGCAATTTGACCAAGGCAATCCGAAAGGCGGCCCGATTAATTATAATGGCGATGCCTTTATCGCGAAATTTAATCCACAGGGGCAATTAACGTGGTCGACTTTCTTTGGTGGCTATGGCCTGGATTGGGCAACCCGCGTTGCTGTCGATAGTAGGGGCGTTGTTTTTATGTGTGGATATACCACGAGTGATCAATCAGGAGGGTCAAATACATTACCCGTTTATAATGCGCTGGCATTCCCATATCAGGGGACAAACCTAGACACCGGTGGTACAGCCGATGGTTTCATTGCAATCTTTAAACCAGATGAAGAACAAGTGGTATGTACGTATTGGGGAGGCACAGGAGAAGATCGTTTAACCTCTGTTGCCACATACGGAGCAGCGGCTTTAGCGGTGGGCGGATTTTCTCAAAGCTATAATGATTTTCCAATTCAATACACTTTCGTGAATACCGACTACTACCAGCTCGCAAATGCTGGCGGGACTTCAGGTAGCTCTGATGGCATTATTTCAACTTTTAATATTATGCCATTGGTGAGTGTGGAGGATGTGGTGGAAGATGAAACAAGCTTTATTCTCTATCCAAATCCAACGCAAAATTCCTTCTATATTGAAAGCTATTTGAAGGAAGCCAAGCATTTAGAAGTCGAAGTGACCAATTTTTTAGGTCAAGTTATAGGAATTTATGATCTTGGTAAGCAGACATACATCAAAACTGAAATCAACGTGACTAATTTCAGTTCAGGCATGTACTTCATTCGTCTTCTGTCCACTGATGATCACAATAGTTTAGGGACGAAAAAAATTATTGTTCAAAGGTGAAACTAAGAACACTCATATTTCTTTGTTGGTTATCTACGAGTGCTTTAGCCCAAAGTCCGAGATTGTGTGGTATGACCTTCTTTTCTCCTGATTGCTACTACGGCAATATCATTGAACTTCGGGACGATAGTGTCATTGTGAATCAACATAGCTTCAATTGTAATGATGGTGCGTATCCACAAGGAGATTTAGTTCAACTAAGCAATGGAAAGCTATACGGCACATGTAGCGTGGGGGGACTTGGCTGCACTGGCATTCCTGATGATGGTAAACTGTTTAGCTTCGATATGGTCGATAGCATTTATACTGTACTTGCGACTTTTACTGGAAGCGATGGTATTCAGCCATGTCACGGTGTCGTTGCAGCCAGCAATGGCAAGTTATATGGCATGACACAAGATGAAGGTCTAGGGTATGGCACCATTTATTGCTACAATTTGTCGAATGATATTTTGTCGACAGTACATTATTTCGATGGCGTAAATGGCGCATACCCGTCTAACGGATTAATTGAGAAGAGCGATGGCAAACTATACGGCTTAACTACATATGGAGGCACGCAAAATAAAGGGGTACTGTTCGCGATTGACACCACTTCTAGCAACTTTGTGAAGCTCCACGACTTTATCAGTGTTTCCGGGATTGAGCCTTACGGAAAATTATTGGCCGCGACAAATGGAAAGCTATATGGTACAGCCTGTCACGGTGGAACGAATAACGCAGGTGTCCTGTTTAGCTTTGATGCTGATAGCAGCATCTACACAGTCGTTTTCGATTTCGATATTATTAACGGTAAATGTCCTCTGTCATCAGTGATACAAGCGACAGATGGAAAAATTTATGGTGTATGTTCGCAAGGTGGCAACGATAGTCTCGGTACTCTCTTTAGTTATGATCTGACAACAACCGTTTTTACCAAGCACTTTGATTTTAATACCACGAGCGGTAAACCGGTTTTCTTTAATGATCTTATGCAGGCCAGCAATGGCATCATGTACGCCATGACACAAAGTGCAGGCGCAAATGGCGCAGGGACGGTTTATAAATTCAACCCAATAACAGATGTTTTCACTAAGATTCACGATTTCGGGTCGACAACCAATGATGGTGGTTCGCCACACAGTAGTTTTATAGAACTGCTGCCTGGCACTGTCGTAAAGGAAAATGAAGAAGAAAATGAATTCAATGTTTACCCAAATCCCTCTTCAGATTTCATTACTATCAGAGTGAATACAGAGAACTTAAAAGAGCTTAGCCTTAGTCTTTCAAATGCGTTGGGTAAAACCTTTATCCAATCCAACATTAAAGTACCTACTTCTGAATTCAAGATTGACATCAGCAAATTTCCTACTGGAATATACTTCCTTCAATTAAATTCGAAAGATGGGTTTATTGGATGCAGAAAAATTATTAAATTGTAACGGTGAAATTATTCAGATTATATATTTCATGTCTGCTCTTATTAATAAGGGGAGACACTTCATATTTGGAAGGGAGTTGAAAAACCTCCGCCAGAATTTCCTTTTCTGTGTCTCACCGTTTCCGGCGGACATACCCA
>CAYHFJ010000290.1:0-3737 GCA_964355885.1 uncultured Flavobacteriales bacterium | reverse complement strand
ATTTGTTGTCTGACAGGTATTGCATGAAAATGTACCGGGCCCCGTCCATGAATAGGTAATCGGATTAATAAGATTTGTAGTGGATGCATTTAAAGTTGCCGCCGTTCCCTCACAAATAACCTGTGCAGGCCCTGCATCGACAATTGGTCGTGGTCTGAGTGTAATCGTAGTTTGAGTGGTATCCGGGCCACATGTCCCCTGTGTAATTAGTATTATGGTATAAGTATTTCCGGTACCATTGTAGGTGTGATTTACAACCTGCCCGGAGGCTGTATTCCCTGCACCTGATCCGGGGTCTCCGAAATTCCATAACCAACTGGTAATAGCAGGGTCAACCAAAGGTGGATCTGGCAGTACGCTTGCTGATCCGGAAAAAGTCAAATCGGTGCCTATGCAACTTATTTGAGGGGAGTAACTGATGACAGGGAACAGATCCTGTACAATGATATCCTGTGTAACTGTTTTACATCCGCATTGAGTATTGCAGACGCGCAGGGTGACACCGTGTGTTCCAGTTGTATTTATAACTATGTTTGTGTCTGCGCCACTTGAAGAAATATATGGCCCTGCATTAAACCGCCATTCATAAGTGATATTGATACCTCCATGTAAAACAGTTGTGTTTTGCAATTGAACAGCCAGCGGAATGCAACCATAAGAAGGGTTCGTATTAAAATTAGCATCTGGTCTTGCAACAATGGCATTATTCGAAGTCGTGGCCAGAATATCAAATGCTTCCTGATTACCACCGGTACCATCGACCATAATATAGTATGTTGTGCCTGCTGTGGTAGCGAAGCTCATAGTCATCGATCCCCCGCCGGAACCGTCTCCGCTGGCGCAAGGCCCCAGCGGAGTCAGAGAACCACAGCTTCCGGTGTAAACCTGCATTTCCAACCCCGGTGTATTATTAATATTTGTTACTGTAATCGTACAATTTCCGATATTGAAGGCTAGAACCGAAAACCAGACGCTGTTGTTTACAGTATTGTCTCCGCAACTGATGACCGGATCGGTTCCTGTTGTTGTCGCACCTACTGTAGTTCGGGTGATCAGACTGTTGGCACAGAGAGCCACAGCTGATGAGCAATTATCTTGTGCTATTGCCTGTTGGAATAAGGCTAGAAAAAGAAAGAAGGCATATAATTTATGCATGAAAACTTTTGATTTCAGAGTATAAAGATAATTCTCAGGTTGTGACTCATAAGTGGCAGCAATCATACTTATTAACAATTCAAAGTAAAACACAGGAAGGATGGTAACAGAAATTTTTTTCTATTCGCGTAGATACATGGGATTTCATTTCTGGAAAGTACGGGCTATTTTTTATATTGTTAAAATCATAGCTGACGTGACATTGTGTAACCGGTAATTTTCATGAGAATCAATTTAGTAAAAGGATACATCATTGCCGTCCTTACCTTTATTATTTCTGACAATTTGTGTGCATCTTTGTTGTCGACAGATGATAGGAAACCCAAGAGATACACTCAATATGATTTCCAAGCTTTCTTTCAGGAGAGTCTGGAATATTATAGTTGTTTACCTGAGTTTTTATTATTCACGCTGGAGTAAAAACACTATTCATCCTTCCTTACCCCTGAGTATTTCCATAGAACCAACTACTTCCTGTAATCTGCGTTGCCCTGAATGTCCAAGTGGACTTCGTTCCTTCTCTCGTCCAACAGGAATGATGGACCAAATGTTTTTTAAAAATATGCTGGATCAGGTACATGAAAAAGTTTTTTATCTCACTTTTTATTTTCAAGGAGAACCATTTCTGAATCCCGGGTTTCTTGAGATGGTGTCTTACGCCGCAAAAAAAAAAATGTACACAGCCACTTCTACGAATGCGCATTATTTCACTGAGGAGGTAGCTCGCAGGACTGTTGAATCAGGATTAGACAGACTCATCATTTCAATAGATGGAACTACACAGGAAACCTATGAGCAATACCGTGTAGGTGGTTCATTGGAGAAAGTGCTGGAAGGCACCAAAAAAATTATTGAATGGAAGAAAAAATTGAATTCTACCAGGCCATTTCTCATTTTTCAGTTTCTTGTTGTGCGGCCGAATGAACACCAGGTTAAAGAGGTGAAACAACTTGCAAAAAATATTGGCGTCGACAAAGTAGTATACAAAACCGCGCAGGTATACGATTATGAGCATGGGAATTCGCTAATTCCGTTAAATGAAAAATATTCGCGTTATAAAATAAAGAATGACGGCACCTATGCCATTAAAAACAAACTGAAAAATCATTGCTGGAAGCTGTGGCATTCAAGTGTTATTACCTGGGATGGTAGCGTTGTTCCCTGTTGTTTTGATAAAGATGCAAATCACAGAATGGGGACATTGAAAGAACGATCATTCAAGGAAATCTGGAATGATTCACCGTACCTCTCCTTCAGAAGTAAACTATTGAAGAGCCGTAAAGGGATCGATATCTGTAAAAATTGCAGCGAGGGAGCAACTGTTTGGTCTAATTGATTTATGATACCGGACTATTTATTGATTCCTGCCAATTTGATTTTCATCTGTCTTTGCTTGCTGATATCTTTGTCCGATAAATTGTAATTGAGATTTCGATAAAATGAAAATTTCAATTTTATAATAGCATTTCTCTATCATGCCTATAAAAATTATTGCCAGTCTTAAACATACATTTATCGGACATGATGGTCCTGTCTACGCTTTGGAGCATGGGTCAGCAGATTCAGAATTTTTTTCTGGAAGCGGAGATAAATTAGTTTCCTCCTGGGATTTGAATTATATCGCGCCGCCAATAGCATTAATTAATGTTGGAGCTATTGTGTATTCCGTGCTTTATGTTGAGGAGATTAATTGTATTTTGGTTGGTGAGGCCAATGGAGGATTGCATGTAATTGATCTGGAAAAAAAGCAGGAAGTGCGATTTCTCAAACATCATTCAGGAGGAATATTTGACATCCTCTATTCGGTTCGAAACAATCAGGTATATACTGCAAGTGCAGACGGGACTCTTGCAATCTGGGATCTGAATGACTTCTCGTTGTTGCGAGCGATTACATTATGTAAAGAGAAAATCAGAAGTTTGGCACTCAGGCCAGATGAAAAAGAGCTTGCTATTGCCTGTGGTGATGGTGTTATCCGGTTTCTGGATACAGGCAATCTGAACATTAAACATTCATTTCCTGCACATCAATTATCTGCCAATTCGGTTTTTTATCATCCTGAACAAGACCTGTTACTAAGCGGAGGGCGTGATGCGGTCTTGAATTTCTGGGATTCGGGCTCTTATCAATTGATCAAGACAATTCCGGCACATAATTATGCCATTTATTCAATTGATTTCTCCAAAGATGGCCGCTTTTTCGCTACCGGAAGCCGGGATAAAAGTGTAAAGATATGGGATGCTGATGACCTTGAATTTCTATTGCGTATTGATCGTGAAAAAAATGAAGGGCATGGCTTTAGTGTAAACAAGGTACTCTGGACACTAAAAGATAATATGCTTTTAACTGCAGGTGATGATAAAAGTATTAAGCTCTGGTCAATCACAGAAGTTTAATTCGTTCGTTTTAGTCAGGAAATTTTAGCGTTATAAGTGTGGAATAAAAAACAAAAAACCCCGGTGATTAACCGGGGCTTTCTGATCAACAATTCAAGTAATTTAACTTAAAACTTAACATGAAACACACCTATTATAACGAGACTCTTTTCTGTTTGTTGCAATCATTTTAAAAAAAAACGTGAA
>CAYHFJ010000289.1:0-3746 GCA_964355885.1 uncultured Flavobacteriales bacterium | reverse complement strand
TACAGGGATGGTAAACCTAAGATTGTCTAATCCATAATTTGCCAGAACCGGTCCCTTTTTAGGATCAACGAATAATCCTGCTGCTGCGGATATGATAAAATATCCATGAGCAACACGTTTTTCAAATATAGAACCCTCCAGAGAAGTTTCATCGGTGTGGGCATAAAAATAATCTCCGCTGATTCCGGCAAAATTTACAATATCCGCTTCTGTAATGGTACGTCGATGGGTGATTAATGTATCGCCAATCTGTATTTCTTCAAAATATTTTCTGAAAGGATGAATGACGTCTTCTTTAGTTTCTGAACCGGGCAGGTACGTGTTTAATATTTTAGTCAATGTTGTCGGTGAGCCTTGAAGTGCGGTGCGCTGCATATAGTGATAAACTCCTCGAATTCCACCCATCTCTTCACCCCCTCCTGCACGTCCGGGTCCGCCATGAACCAGGTGAGCCAAGGGTGACCCATGACCTGTTGATTCAGCTGCGCAATCTTTATTGACGATCATCATCCGACCATGCATGCTTGCAGATCCTAATACTACATCTTTTGCAAAATTATTATCAGCAGTAAATATTGAACCAACAAGACTTCCCTTTCCGAGTTTCGCCAGTTCTATAGCCTCATCGGTATTTTTATATGACATAATTGTACTAACAGGCCCAAACGCTTCGATAGAATGGACACCGTCAGAATGCAAAGCATCCTTACAATACAATAGCATGGACGACATAAACGCGCCCTTTTTACTATCCGCACCCACAACATCAACTTTATCAATATTGCCGTGAACAACTTCACAGGTTTCCATGAGCTGACGTACTTTTTCCTTTACATCTTTCACCTGTGCCATGTTAGCCAGTGGTCCCATTCGGACTCCTTCGACTGATGGATCACCGATTACATTTCCTTTTAATCTTTTCTGCAAAGCAATAATTACCGCATCTGTAAGATTTTCAGGCACAATAGTGCGACGGATTGCCGTACATTTTTGTCCTGCTTTCACTGTCATTTCACGCGCTACTTCTTTAATGAAGAGATTGAATTCTTCTGAATCAGGTTTTGCGTCTGCACCCAGAATCGAACAATTTAATGAATCAGATTCCATATTGAATCGGACAGAATTTTCCAGAATATTAGGATGACTCTTCAGCATCTTCCCTGTTGTTGAGGAGCCTGTAAAAGTCACCACATCCTGGCAAGTGAGATGGTCCAGCAAATCACCGGTACCTCCGCAAATTAACTGAAGAGAGCCTTCCGGAAGAATTCCTGATTTAATAATTTCTTTAACTGCCAGTTCAGTAAGATAGGAAGTTGAAGTCGCGGGTTTTACAATGGCAGGTACCCCAGCCAGCAGATTAACTGCGATCTTTTCTAACATACCCCATACAGGAAAATTGAATGCATTAATATGTACAGCTACACCTTCAAGCGGAACACAAATGTGATGCCCTACGAAAGTGCCGGTTTTCGAAATCTTTTCAGGATTGCCTTCAACATAGAATGTTTCATCCGGCAATTCGCGTCGCCCTTTACTTGAATACACAAATAAATTTCCAATGCCACCATCTATGTCAATCCATGAATCAGCCTTTGTTGCACCAGTTGCAGCAGAAAGTGCGTATAAATCTTTTTTCTTTTCATTGAGATACATAGCCAGGGCTTTGAGCATCCTAGCTCGATCATGAAAAGTCATCTTTCGGAGTCTGGATCCGCCATTGGCTCGCCCATATTCCAACATAGCTTTGAAGTCGAGGCCTTCGCTGGTAGATTCAAAAAGAAGTTCACCTGTTACCGCATGGTACAAGTCAGTTCCTTTTCCCTCACCGGCTGTCCACTTTCCCTGGACATAACTGTTTAATTTTATCGACATCTTACTATTTAAAATCCTTAGAAATAGAGGAGAAATAACTGATTGCCGGTGTCTGAATTTCACCGGTTCATGTTAATGTGCTCAATTATAATTTATTGAGGCCTACTAATCGTTTGGAATATGTTGGAGAATACCTATGCAAAGATAGTCCTTATTAGGTGCAAGTCAAGAAGTTATTAACAGCTGTTTAAAAGATTTCCGACATATCGGCTCAAAGCCTATTCCCTACGGAGTTCTAGCTTTTTAAAAATTTGTTTAGCCCTGTTCATTTCTTGTATTTGTCCATTTTTAGCCTTTTTATTGACTTCATTTGTTAAATTGAGACAATTTAAGGGGGGTAGTCTCTTGAAATCCAGGAAATCAGGGGGAATTTGTTGAAATTAAACCCTTCTTGACCTTGTTTATATCTCTGATTTATTTACCTTTGCCTCCCATAAAAAAATCTCCGTAAAACCAACAAAAAACATGTCAAATCAGTATGAGGTGGTATTTATCATGACACCTGTTCTTTCGGAGGAACAGGTGATGGATACAGTCACCAAATTTAAGAAAATCCTCTCCGTCGAAGACGGATCCGAAATTGTTCATGAGAACAACTGGGGATTACGCAAGCTGGCTTACCCGATCCAGAAGAAAAATACCGGGTTCTATTACCTTATTGAATTCAAATCTCCCGGCGATGTCATCGCTAAAATGGAAATAGAATTCAAAAGAGATGAACGCATTATGCGGTTCCTCACAGTGCGCCTCGACAAACATGCGATTGCGTACAACGTGAAGAAACGGAAGAATGCCGCAATGAAGAAAGAAGAAGTTGAAAAAGTTGTTTCCTAAAAATCTGAAAAATCATGGCATCAGCAAATGAAGTTCGCTACCTCAACCCGCCTACGGTTGACACAAGCAAAAAGAAGTACTGCCGTTTCAGAAAGAACGGAATCAAATACATCGACTACAAGGACGCTAACTTCCTAGTGAAGTTAGTGAACGAGCAAGGGAAAATCCTTCCTCGTCGTCTTACCGGTACCTCGCTGAAGTTTCAGCGTCAGGTTGGACAAGCAATTAAAAGGGCACGCCATCTGGCGTTGATGCCTTATGTTTCTGATCTTTTAAAATAAGGAGACCTGAAAAATGGATGTTATTCTTAAACAAGATATGGACAATCTCGGCTATGCTGATGAGATTGTTAAAGTAAAACCAGGTTATGCACGTAACTTTTTATTTCCACGCGGCATGGCAATTATTGCCAATGCGCAGAATAAAAAGGTGATGGCGGAAACTCAAAAGCAACGTGCGCACAAGGCTCAAAAGGTCAAAGGCGATGCTGAATCAATGGTGAAGCAACTGGAATCAATGATACTCAAAGTGGGTGCTAAAGTAGGAGAAAGCGGAAAGATCTATGGATCGGTTACCGCGCTCCAACTGGCAGACGTATTAGCCAAGCATGATGTTATCGTGGATCGTAAGAAAATTCATATCGACGAAGAGCATATCAAAGCACTTGGTACTTATACCGCAACGGTTAACCTTCATAAGGATGTAAAAGCTAAGATCACTTTCGAAGTGATAGCTGAATAATTCTTTACAAATTTCCATAAAGGCACCGTGAAAGCGGTGCTTTTTTTTTGCCTTTATCGTCGCTTTTTTCTGCACTAATTAAACTTGGTCTTACCAAAGGATTTTAATGAATGGTTACATGACCCCTTATAAAAGTGCTTTCAACTGTCCCGATAATTTATTAACCTTGACTTAATATTTGGTTAAACCTTAAGCCGGATATGGAGTCAGACGAATTGATCAACCTGACACCATCTCTTCAAGCGGTTGAATTAATCGGTATTACCCTGTATCATTTTATTAATCACTTAACCTAAGGA
>CAYHFJ010000288.1:0-3752 GCA_964355885.1 uncultured Flavobacteriales bacterium | reverse complement strand
TTTGCCATTCACAAGTGCGGAATCGTCAAGGACTCCCAGAATTGGTTTGATATTTTCTGTGTCCGGTTCTGTATGTATCTTACGGATTAAACCGGAGTGAATTTTCTGCTTCCCGAAAGGTACTATCACCCTCTTTCCGGGCGCAATTTCTGAGGCGAACTCTTCAGGAACACTGTAGGTAAATAAATATGGAACAGGTATAGGGATGATGACATCCACATATAAAAGCCTTTTTTCTTCCTTACTCTGCTCCATTTATTATTTGTCAGATGATCAATTAGATAATTTATAGGTTAAAGGTGTAAAAACGAAACACTTGTCTTGGCAGTTTAGCTGAAAATCAGAATTACAATATTAATCATTTTTCCAAGGCCTGTGAATTTGCCATCAGCTCAGTTTCCTTTCTTATGTTTGCATTATTATGAGAAAAGGGACTCTTCTCCGATTATTACTTGTTTTATTAACATTTATTTTTTCATCCTTCCCCGGCTCTGCTCAGGAAGTGAAAAGGATTGAACTTCTTAATGCAGATGTCAGTGAGTTTGACCAGTCAATAAACGCCAAGGCAACCCGGCTCTTAGGTAATGTACAATTCAAACATGAAAATGTACTTATGTATTGCGACAGCGCCTACTTGTACAGAGATGATAATAAGCTGGAAGCATTCAACAATATCAGAATAACTCAGGGGGATACAATGACGCTGACCGGGAATCGGCTTGTGTATGACGGCAACACAAGTTTAGCGAATGTTTATGAGGACGTGGTACTTCAGGATAAAAAAATGACTTTGCGAACCGAGCAACTCGATTATGATATGAATCAGAATCTTGCTTCCTACCAGCAGGGTGCAAGTATTGTTGATGGAGAAAATACGCTCACTAGTATCTTCGGTTATTACTACAGCAAAGTGTATGATTTTTATTTTCGGAATGATGTATTATTGGTCAATCCAAAATATACCATGACCGGAGACACGCTGCGCTACAATTCAGTAAGTAAAATTTCTTATTTTCTGGGTCCAACATGGATACGATCCACAGCGAATACAATTTACTGTGAAAATGGATGGTACAACACTACGAACCAGACTTCATTCTTTCAAAAAAATTCCTATTTAGAAACAGAAGGCCAGCTTCTTAAAGGAGATTCTGTCCTGTATAACAGAGTAACAGGAATTGGTAAAGTTTATGGAAATGTTTCCATATATGATTCAACAAATAATATTGTGATAAGCGGTGATTATGGAGAACACCATGAACTGACAGATTCATCCTGGGTTACGGGGCAGGCATTACTAACTCAATTTTATGACACAGATACGATGTCACTCCATGCTGATACTCTCATGGCTATTGGTTATGTGGATACTGAAGACAGTACAAAAAAGGAAAGAAATCTATATGCATTTCATCATGTGAAACTTTTCAAACCGGACCTTCAGGCTTCCTGTGATTCACTTGTCTATTTTCGCCCGGATTCTACAATAAGATTGTATGGAGAACCACTTTTATGGTCCGGAGCAAATCAACTTATCTCTGACTCTGTAACGATTCAGACCGCCAATGATGAGATTTCTAAAATGTATCTGGTGAATAATGCTTTTATTATTTCACGTGCAGATAGCGCCATCAATGAAATCATTGACTCCCTACAATTTAATCAGATCAGAGGAAAAAATATGACCGGATTTTTTCATGAGAATAAAATGCACAGAATTGAGGTAACCGGAAACGGACAAACAATTTATTATGCGAAGGATAAGAATGAAAAGAATTTTTCTGTAAATAGAGCCGATTGCAGCGACATGGTTATACTGGTAGATGAGAACAAAGTAAAAAGCATCACATTACTTAACGCGCCCGATGGAACACTTTTTCCGATACTTGAAATGCCCACCAGGGAACTGAGACTTAAAGGATTTATCTGGAAAGAACACAAGCGGCCAAAGACAAAAGCGGACATCTTTGTTAGGGAATAAACAGTTATTTGGCCATCACAATTTCGTGTGAGATGAAACCTGAAAGCGAAAAAGATAAAGTACGCGTTGATAAATGGTTGTGGGCAGTACGACTATTCAAAACCCGTTCTCAGGCAACCTTAGCTTGTGATCAGGGAAAAATTACAGTGAATAGTACAGCAGCAAAGGCCTCAAGAATCGTCAATACCGGCGATATTATTCAGATCAGGCGAACAGGAATTTTGCGTACTTATAAAGTATTGCAGGTAATTATCAACAGGATCGGAGCTAAATTAGTTGAAGAACATTGTCAGGATCTCACTCCTTCCGATGAATTGGAAGCCTATAAGACCCGTATTAAGCGCAGCTTTATTTTCAGGGATCCGGGAACAGGCAGGCCGACTAAAAGAGATCGACGGGATCTCGATGAATTCATGGAAGATTCCTGATTCTCACAACATTGTTCCCCTTTTCAAATCTCCCGCCTCAATTTTCGTTCTGAAATATGTTGATATTTTATGAATAAAAAGCACTGTTTAGAGAGGATGTGCAAGCTTCAAAAGAGCTACTTTTGCTATCTGTAATAAAAACCGGTATCATGACAAATGAAGAGCTAAAACGCATCGCCAGCCAGGTTCGGCGCGATATTATAAGACAAACAAATGGATCTAAATCCGGTCATCCCGGTGGATCCCTGGGTTGTACTGACTTTTTGGTGGCACTCTATTTTGGGATACTTCAACACAAGTCCGCTAAATTTTCAATGGATGGAAAAGGCGAAGACATTTTCTTCCTGAGCAATGGTCATGTCTCCCCTCTTTGGTACAGCGTCCTTGCCCGTAGTGGATATTTTGACCTCAAAGAACTCTCCACATTCCGGAAAATCGATTCAAGATTGCAAGGCCATCCTGCCACACATGAAGGGCTTCCGGGAATAAGAGTCGCAAGCGGTTCACTTGGGCAAGGATTAAGTGTATCAATTGGTGCTGCACTTGCAAAGAGACTTGACATGGACGAACATCTTATTTATTGCCTCTGTGGTGATGGAGAAATGGAGGAAGGACAAGTATGGGAAGCCATTATGTATGCGGGTGCCAAACATGTAGATAATCTGATTGCAACTATTGATGTCAATAATCAACAGATTGACGGGTCTATCCAGGATGTGATGCCTTATGGTGACCTGAAACCTAAGTTTGAAAGTTTTGGCTGGCTTGTTTTGGAAACGGAAGGAAATAAAATGGAAGAGATCATGGGTACTTTGCAAAAAGCAAAATCGCTCACAGGTAAAAAGCAGCCGATAGTGATACTCATGAAAACAGTAATGGGTCAGGGAGTTGATTTCATGATGCATACTCATAAGTGGCATGGAGTTGCTCCTAATGATGAGCAAATGGAAACAGCTCTTGCTCAACTGGAAGAAACTCTGGGAGATTATTAATTAATTCTGCCCGACAATTTATTTTCTGTGAGCTATATTAGAATTAAAGATATTAAGAGTAAGGGGTATTCATTTAAGATAATGATGCTGATGATCTGTTGTAGCATTATTTTTTCAGAAACATCCGCGCAACAATCAGAGAAAAACAAACCTCCAACCCTAACCCGTATTGAATTTTTATTTGATGGCTCACAAAGTATGTATGGTCGTTGGCAAAGTGGGACGAAAATAGAAGTGGCAAAGAGTCTGATGTACCAATTGCTCGATAGTCTCCGTTATCTTGATAATATCGAATTGGCACTTCGTGTCTACGGACATCAGAAACAGTTTCCTCCTCAGGATTGTGATGAT
>CAYHFJ010000287.1:0-3759 GCA_964355885.1 uncultured Flavobacteriales bacterium | reverse complement strand
TCGTGTAGGTTCCACCAATCGTTTAGCCTCTGCCGAAATGATTGCCGAACTCGAACGGCGCAAGCAAAATATCTCCTTTGACAGCGAGTTGGTTTACACCAAAACAATTGAGGAAATAAATATCTCAACTTTTAAAGACTTCTTCCGCGAGAAAACCGGAGAAGAATTGACCGTTCAGGTATTAAAAAAACTGGAACTATATCGTCAGGAGCAAGGCAAGAACCTTCCGACTTATGCCCTGATTTTGTTGTCGGATGATGAGTTGCAAAGACAATATTTCCCATACTCTAAAATTGAATGTGCAAGGTTTAAAGGTACAGTTCCGGGAAATTTCATCGACCAAAAAACCATTGATGTAAATGTGGGACTTCAGGCCGAACAAGCCTACCAATTTGTGTTGAGGCACATTTCGCAAGGCACTACCGACTATACTGGCGTTTACCGCAACGACCGCTGGGAATATCCAGTCATTGCAATTCGGGAGATCATACGGAACGCCGTCATTCACCGCGATTATTCGCTAACTGGCAAAGACATCAAAATAGCCATTTTCGATGATAAAGTAGAAATCACCAGTCCCGGCAAATTGATGCCAACTGTCGATTTTAGCGACATGGAATCTGGCCAGTCCGACATCCGCAACAAGATACTGGCTCCGGTATTCAAAAAACTCCGAATCATTGAACAGTGGGGTAACGGATTAAAGCTGATATCCGAAGAATTACAAAGCTATCCTGAAATTGGTTTCGACTGGAAAGAACCTGGTATCGCTTTCCGGGTCTCATTTACCAATAAGAATTTCAAACAAAAGCAGGAGTTGCAGCAGGAGTTGCAGCAGGAGTTGCAGCAGGAGTTACAGCAGGAGTTGCAGCAGGAGTTACAGCAGGAGTTACAGCAGGAGACTTTATATAGTAGGTTGCTTCGTTTGGTAGCAGCAAAAACATCTTCAACAAAAGAATTATCAATAGCCTTAGGCCAAAAAGAAATATCTGGACAGTTGTATTCTATTGTAAATAAATTAAAGGAACATCGTCTAATTGAATGGACTATCCCAGATAAGCCCAAAAGCTCAAAACAGCAATATCAGATTACTCAAAGAGGAGTGGCTTTCCTTCAAATCTTACAACCCAAAGATTAACCCAAGCCAATAACTCTTAATCCAAAATCAATCAATTACCTAGAATTAATTTTACGAAAACAGATCTGCTAGTGGAAGTATAAAAATAAAAAATCAACCCGCCATGACAACCCCAAATTTGACATTCAACATGCTGACATTCAATCATCCTTCAGAAGAATACACCTTCTACTTCTACAAGGATGAACGTGAAAACCTGAAAAGAGTTCATAAAACACTCGTTCCGGAAGAAGTGATTGAGGAATTTGGGAATCAGGATCATTACTATACTTCGTTTGTGGAAGAACAGGAAGAAGCTTTAGCCGTTTCGAAACTCAGTAAACCGGAATATTATCAAAGCATAAATGAAACGAGCATGTTCGTTAAAGATGGACAAGGGACAAATATCTCACATGCGAGTTCCATCCGGCCATTAAAAAACAAATTAAATACGGATGAAATTAATGAAGAGATCTGGATTAAAAAGGAAAATTCGGTATTCTCAAAATCACTGTTGAAACGATACTATAATGGATTAATCCATAATTACTTTCAGTCTTCAGGGTGCCTGGTGAAACCCAATTTTGTCAACGACGTTGAGGTTTGGGTAAAGGAGAAGAGTCAAAACGATGACTACACATTGTTTATGCGCTTCACTGTCAAAGTTCAGATTGCCCGGATTACCAATCAACCCGAACTGCTTATTTCATTCGAAGGAAGATCAAAACTGTTTAAAAAGAGCATTGAAACCCTGACGAGTCAAGGCGCACCCGAACATTTTAAGTGGGTCGTATTCGAAAATCAACTATTTCGATACAAAAACTTGAATCAGGAAGGAAGACGTAACCTTGATGCTGTTTTTCCGGTGTGGAATTTCAGCATCAGGGATGCTCTGCACCAGCGAACCATTGCACCTGAACGCGGAAACCGGTATAAAAACTACCTGAAGTTCATTAAGGGTTTCATACTTAAATTTTTAAATACGGAAGGCTTCTGTCAGATTATTCCTCTTTCTTCCGGCAACCTGGTACAGGTTAATCAGGCAAAAATGAATACAGTGTCGGATAGTAGTAACCAATTGTTGTTTTATCAAAAAAGGGTACAGGTTGTACCGCGAATCGGAATGCAGGATTTTGGTCCTTATGACATTCCGGATAACAACCGGATACATTTTTTCTTCATCTTTCATAAAAATGATCAATCTAGGGTTGATATTCTGCATAAGTTTTTCACCGTTGGGTTGGATAGATTTACAGGGATATTAGGTTTTATAAAAACACCATATTACACGAAACCGGGTTTTAGCATTGTTTTTAAGGACAAAAATGATCCCCTGCCCGAAATCCGCAAATCATTATCAACACATAGTTTCGATCCTGATGTTAAATATATTGCGATATATGTCAGCCCACATAGCAAAACCTATGCAATCCCCGAACATTTATCCGTTTATTACAAGGTAAAAGAGTTATTGCTTCGTAGAAATATTACCTCCCAGGCTATCGATGCAAGTAAGGTCACCGAAAATACGAATTTTCAGTACAGCCTTACAAATATTGCAGTCGCTGTGCTTGCTAAATTGAATGGAGTTCCCTGGCGATTAAATACCGCATTGAAAAATGAATTGATCGTTGGAGTTGGAGCGTTCAAAAATCACCTTTCAAACGTTCGGTATATTGGAAGCGCCTTTAGCTTTACCAACAATGGAAAGTTCAATAAATTTGAATGCTTTATGCGCAATCAAACCGATGAACTTGCCGGTTCAATTCTTCAATCTATTAAAGACTATGTAAGTTATAGCCATAACCCGAAACGCCTGATCATTCATTATTACAAAGACATGAGCGACAAGGAATTTGAACCCATAGAAAATGGATTAAAAGCGCTTGGGCTCGACATTCCGGTCTTTATAGTTGCCATCAACAAAACGGAATCCAACGATATCGTGGCGTTCGATAACAATTATTCCGAACTGATGCCTCATAGCGGTACGTTCATAAATGTGGGATTCAATAAATTTCTACTTTTTAACAACACTCGTTACAACGGTTCTCCGGTGAGCAAAAGCGACGGTTTTCCTTTTCCGATCAAAATCGGAATTACATGTAACCAGCCAGACCTGGCCAAAGACATTAAAATCATCCGTGAATTAATCGATCAGGTTTACCAGTTTAGCCGGATGTATTGGAAATCCGTTAGGCAGCAAAATTTGCCGGTTACGATAAAGTATCCCGAAATGGTTGCCGAAATGGTTCCTCATTTCGAGGGAAACGAAATCCCCGACTTCGGGAAAGATAACTTGTGGTTTTTATAAAGAATGTCTGATATTGTTATTGAGCAAAAACCCCCTCACACGGGAATCCGTGCAAAGGGGCGATCTAACTAACTAGCAAACTACTAACTAAACCTAACCAATCAAATCCTGTTCGCAGAACAATTTGTTATGTTTACTAAATATTAATGCAAGAAATTGTTTGTTGCTCAGAAAATTCTGAGCTAACTAACCCAACTAATCCTTTTACTGAAAAATTATTTTAGTCTTTTTTTTATATATTCATATTCTATAATTTTCAAATTGAATTTTGTATTAAGAAGAAAAGAAATATATACCACACTGAAAGTCATAAATATTAAGTTTTATT
>CAYHFJ010000286.1:0-3773 GCA_964355885.1 uncultured Flavobacteriales bacterium | reverse complement strand
GGCACCTTTAGTAAGCTGACCGAGAAAGGAAAGATCGCTGCCTCTGAAGCTGCAGAGAGTTTTAGTAGGATTCAGTTCGTTAAAAATATTTCCGACTTCCATGATTGTTCGTTGGTCATTGAAGCCATTGTTGAAGATCCGGATGCGAAGCAAAAGCTTTTTATTGAATTGGAAGCGTCGACGAAGAGCGATTGTATCCTTGCTACTAACACATCATCCTTATCGGTTACTTCCATTGCAGGTGCATGTAAAATTCCTTCAAGAGTTTTAGGATTGCATTTCTTTAACCCGGCTCCGGTGATGCCTTTAGTAGAGGTTATTGCGGGACTCGCAACGGACAAAGATATTATTCAGGACGCTATAGGATTAATGCGTGCATGGAAAAAAATTCCGGTTCTTACTAAAGATACCCCCGGTTTTATTGTGAACCGTGTGGCTCGTCCATTTTATGGCGAGGCTATTCGAATCTATGAGGAATCTTGCTACGGTATTCCGGAAGGCCCGGAAGGTTTCGCGACGATAGATTGGGCAATGCGTGAAATCGGTGGTTTCAAAATGGGTCCTTTTGAATTGATGGATCTTATCGGGAATGACATTAATTATAAAGTGACGGAAACAGTCTGGTCTCAGTTTTATAATGACCCCCGTTATAAACCTTCGCTGACACAAAAGAGAATGGTTGAGGCCGGAAGATTTGGTCGCAAATCACAACAGGGTTATTATTCCTATCAGGAAAGTGTCAATGCGCCTGAACCTGTAAAAGATGCTGAACTTGGTAAAAAAATATTTCAACGGATTCTTGCTATGTTAATCAATGAAGCTGTTGATGCACTCTATTTAAAAATTGCTTCCGCGGAAGATATCGATCTCGCCATGACCAAGGGAGTCAATTATCCAAACGGTTTATTAAAATGGTGCGATGAATGGGGAGCGGAGAAAGTACTCGATATTTTGAATAATTTAAGAATGGAATATGAGGAAGAGCGTTACCGACCGGGTATTTTATTGAAGCAACTTGCATCAACACATAAAAAAATATTTTCCTAAGTAATTCAGATTGATATAAAATTGAAATAATGTCGAAGGCAGACGAAATAAAAAGTACCCTCGAAAGCGGTTATGCTTTTCAGGGAGAGAGTATCGTTCTTGGCGGAGCGATGTTTGAGAAGCAAACAATTCCCGGACTTCAAATAAAGATGCCCTTAAATACGGCTAACCGTCATGGTCTCATTGCAGGTGCCACAGGTACGGGTAAAACCAAAACTATTCAACGCCTGGCAGAAGGACTTTCTGAAAAGGGGGTCAGCGTTTTGCTGATGGATGTGAAGGGGGATTTGAGTGGAATTGCCGTTCCGGGAACTGAGAATCCTAAAATTAAATCACGACACGATCAGATTGCTTTCCCATGGACTCCCGGTCAATTTCCTGTGGAATTGCTATCAATTTCAAAAGAGAAGGGAGTGCAATTACGTGCGACGGTTTCAGAATTCGGTCCGATTCTCTTTTCAAAAATTCTTGAATTGAATGATAACCAGCAAGGTGCTGTGAATATCGTTTTCAAATATTGTGATGATAATCGAATGCCTTTGCTCGATATAAAGGATTTTCGTTCTGCCTTGAATTATATTACCAATGAAGGCAAAGACGAGGTAAAAGAGTATGGACTTGTCAGCCCTGCTTCCGCGGGGGTGATTATGCGAAAGTTACTCGAACTGGAAAGTCAGGGTGCAGACCGGTTTTTTGGAGAAAAATCTTTTGAGGTGGAAGATCTCGTTCGCAAGGATGAAAATGCTTATGGATACATTAGCGTTTTGCGATTGGTGGATATGCAGGAACAGCCGAAACTCTTTTCAACTTTTATGTTATGTTTGCTGGCAGAAGTCTATTCTAAATTTCCGGAGTTAGGTGATAAGGCCGCGCCAAAATTGGTGATTGTTATTGATGAGGCTCACCTTATTTTTCGTGACGCGACCAAGGCACTCATGGATCAGTTGGAAATGGTTACTAAATTAATTCGTTCAAAGGGAGTGGGTATATTTTTCTGTACTCAAGTTCCTTCCGATATACCGGATATCATTCTCAGTCAGCTCGGGGCTAAATTCCAACATTCCATGCGTGCCTTTACAGCGAAAGACAGAAAAGACATTAAACTCGTTGCGCAGAATTATCCCTCAACGAATTTTTACGATACAGAAACTCTTTTGACAGAACTTGGAATTGGAGAAGCTATCATCACTGTTCTTAATGAAAAGGGTTCTCCGACTCCCTTGGTTCATACCATGCTTTGTGCGCCGCGCTCCCGTATGGATATTTTAAGTCCACTTGAACTGGATGGAATAGTTTCACTTTCAAAAATTGCCGCTGAGTATAATGTAGCGATCGATCGGGAAAGTGCCTATGAGATGTTAAAGAAAAAACTTGAGAATGCCGGCATTGAAAGTTCGATGGAATCAAAGGCCGATGGAAAGAAGGAGAATCTGGAAGAAAAATCTGGGATTGGGGAGAGTATACAAGCCGTAACAAAGAATCCTCTCTTCAAAACCGTCGCACGTGAACTTACCCGCGGACTTTTGGGAGCAATCTTTGGGACTTCGACCCGTGCTCGAAGAAGGTAAAATTTAAATTTGTTAATGAACTGATACCTGAAATCATGACAGAAAAATCACTTGCAAGCAAAGTCGTAGATCAGTTGTATGATCATGATACATTCAGTCAATGGTTAGGTATTGAGAGGTTGCTTATCGAAACTGGAAAATGTGTCCTTCGAATGAAAGTGAGAAAAGATATGTTGAATGGGTTTGGAATTGCACACGGCGGAATTACATATTCTCTGGCGGATAGTGCATTGGCATTTGCTTCTAATTCTCATGGGAGAAAAAGTGTTTCAGTTGAGACTTCCATTTCGCATACAGTAGCTTTGCGTGAAGGCGATGAAATTACCGCGACTGCTGAAGAAGTTTCATTATCAGATAAGATTGCTGTTTATTATATCACAATAAAAAATCATTCAGGTAAAACGGTAGCTTTATTTAAAGGAACAGTTTACCGGACAAGCAGAGATTGGGAAGTGTAAACCAAATTATTGTGACAATTCTTAGAGCTGAAATCTGTTTGCAGGAATAAGTATTATATAAAATGCTATGTTCTTATCTGAAATTTGGAGTAGGATCGTAAAAATGATAAATATTGCCACGAATGCACGAATAAAATCTAACGAAATAATTTTTGTGCTTTTCGATTTTATTGATAATTAATTTGCAATACAAGAATTGAAGGATGTGATATTCGTACATTCATGGCTAAATATACCTTAGAACATTCAGAACAGAGTCTATAATTAATTAAATAAATCTAATTCTCAGAAACTAATGCGCCAGGCATATATCATAGATACCATTCGTACACCCATTGGAAATTTTGGAGGCACTTTAGCCGCAGTTCGTACCGATGAATTGGCAGTAATTGTATTAAAAGAGTTGATTATCAGAAACAAGTCGATCGATCCCACGATGATAGCTGATGTAATTATAGGTTGTGCGAACCAGGCTGGTGAAGATAATCGCAATGTTGCCAGGATGGCCTTACTTATGGCTGGGCTTCCGGTATCCGTTCCGGGGGAGACAGTGAACCGGCTTTGTGCTTCAGGATTATCTGCAGCAGCATCGGCGGCCAGAATGATCATGTGTGGTGATGCCGAGCTGATGATCTCAGGAGGCGTCGAGAATATGACACGTGGACCTTGGGTTATTTCAAAAACATCAACACCTTTTGGT
>CAYHFJ010000285.1:0-3811 GCA_964355885.1 uncultured Flavobacteriales bacterium | reverse complement strand
CTCAGCTTCCACTTCTTTATATGCCATCGTGGAAAATCATTGGTTACCATCTGGAGATTAGGCTTTTCTGATCGCCCTGATGATATCCGGATTATTAGCATTCAACTACAATGAAGAATTCGTTTGTGATCTGTTTTTCAATGCTTTTAGCCACTTTTTGTTTTGGCAAACCCAAATCAATATATGTGTCTGTTAACTACGATAAAAACATAACAGAACTTCAGTTTGCTATTGATGAGTTCCGAAAGGCTGGTCAGGCTTCTGGCATGCATTTTTCTACAGGCCCGGAAATGATCGTTGTGAATTTTGAATTGGATCAATCTTTGGGAAAGGAGGAATACCAAATCTCCAGAATTGGGAATTCCATTCTTGCCAAAGGAGGGGATGCAAATGGATTGATGTATGCCGGATTGGAACTTGCAGAGACCATTCAGGAAGGCAATAATTTGCTACAGATCAGTAATCTGTCCGGTAAACCGTACATGCCATACCGTGGTATAAAATTCAATTTTCCACTTGATGCCCGCACTCCGAGCTATGACGATACCGGCGATGCGGCTCAGAATAACATTCTGACGATGTGGGATTTTGATTTTTGGAAAAATTACCTGGACAATATGGCCCGTTACCGTTATAACTTACTGACATTATGGAGCCTTCATCCATATCCATCCATGGTAAAAGTGCCGGGCTATGAAGATGTGGCACTTAACGATGTTTGTATTTATACGAATCCTATAACATATAAAATTGACAGAGACTGGGGCGGTGAAGATATTCAAAACCCGAAGCACCTCAAGGTGATCAAAAAAATCACCATTGATGAAAAGATTGCTTTCTGGAAAAAAGTTTTTCAATATGCCGATGACAGAGGCATTGATATCCATATGTATCATTGGAATGTGTATGTCATGAATGCTTTAGGCAAATATGGAATACTTGGCAGACAGGATAATCAGGAAACTGTCGATTACACCCGGGAAAGTGTGAAACAGTTTTTACTGACCTACCCCAATATTAAAGGGATAGGTGTTACCGCTGGAGAACATATCATCAATAATTTGAAGGGGAAATATTCAATTGAAAACTGGATTTGGTCAACATTTGGCAAAGCGGTAAAAGAAGCCCAGTCAATTAAGCCTGAAATAAAACCGACGTTTATCTTCAGACAACATCAAAGCGATATGAATTTAATATCTGAAGCCTTCAAAGATTATGGCGAACCATTTGATACTGAATTCAAATATTCCAGGGCACGAATGTTTAGCAGTACAACTCCTCCCTGGTTTAAACATATTTACCGCGAACAAGTTGAAAAATATAAAGTAAAGGTTTGGATGAATGTCCGAAACGATGACATTTTTACTTTTCGTTGGGGCAATCCTGAGTACGCCAGTGCCTTCATCAAGAATATGCCAAGGGAGCTGATGAGCGGCTATTTCTGGGGACCCGATGGCTACATCTACGGACAAGATTTCAATAGTAAAAATCCAGAGAATTTGCCAAAATATGAGATTGATAAACAGTGGTATCTGTTTATGATCTATGGTCGGGCAGGCTACAATCCCAATTTACCAGAATCTTTTTATGTTAACCGGATCAAAGTCCATTTCCCGGGGGTGAATGCCCAATTGCTTTACGATACCTGGAAATCGACCTCCGAAGTTATTTCATGGGTGGATAAAATCCATTTCAGGCAGAACGACTTCGAGTTTTTAGCCGAAGGGTGTTTCGATGGCAAAAAATTCCATGACATCAATAGTTTTTGTCGGGTGCCATGTATGCCTGAGCAAGGGGTTAGCTCTATCGGTGATTTTGTACTGAAAGGTAAAGTAGCAGGAGAATTGACCCCATTTGAGGTAGCTGGGAAACTGGAACAAGCATCATTGAATCTCCTGAGAGGATCGTCAAGAGTTAAAATTGGCAATAATGCGGAATTGGGTCAAACCATCGGTGACTTGGTTGCATTAGGTTATTTGGCCGAATACTATTCTCATAAAATCAAAGGAGCGGTTAATTTATCCATGTACCGCCTGTCAGGAGAAGAGAAAAACAAAACAGCAGCAGTCATTGAGTTGGAACAAGCGGTCGGTTCGTGGAAAAATTATGCCAAAACTGCTACCACCCATTATAAGCCACAACTTCTGGCCCGTACCCAAATGCTTGACTGGGACGAATTGACACCTTTTGTTGTAGAAGATGTCAAACTGGCCAAAAACGCAATTAAAGGAGAACCTGTTGAGGTCACGGGCACCAATAGATTGTGGGAACGCAATATGACCAAACAGTAATGTAAGATAATAATGAAACCAAATTTTTCTAATTACAAGATCAATTTTTAATTAATAATTCCAGCAAATGAAAAGGTCATTGTCACTTATCCTCTTAATTGGTTTCCTTTCGTTCTCTCTTTTAGGACAGAAGAAAGAAAAGTCCGAATTCAAATATCCAACATATAAAGGACTTGTCATGTGCGGATATCAAGGTTGGCACAATACGCCTACGGATGGATCAGAACGTGGTTGGACTCACCTGGGCAAGCGTGGGGTGTTTAAACCAGGAAGCTGTAATATTGATTTGTGGCCGGATGTTTCAGAATATAAAATAACCTATAAAACCGATTTTAGACTGGCCGACAGTACCTATGCTTATGTCTACAGTTCAGCAGACGAGTCAACAACCGACCTGCACTTCAAATGGATGAAGAAATACGGAATTGATGGTGTATTCATGCAGAGATTTGTGGGTGAGGTAAAGAGGACACAAGGGAAAATACATTTTAATAAAGTGCTGTCACAAGCCATGACTGCTGCCAAAAAATACGACAGGGCAATCTCTGTTATGTATGATTTAAGCGGAATGAGACCCGGAGATGAAGAGGTTTTGCTTAAGGATATGGACGAATTAACTGCCAAATATGATTTTTTCTCTTCGAAAGCTTGTCCAACTTACCTTCACCACAATGGTAAACCCCTTGTAACAGTTTGGGGTGTTGGATTCAATGATAGGAGAGCCTACGGTCTAAAGGAAGCTGAAATAATTATTAATTCACTAAAATCAAAAGGTTTCAGCGTCATGCTTGGTGTTCCGACTTACTGGAGAGAATTTGGGAATGATACTGAGAAAGATCCCAAACTTCATGAGCTAATAAAGAAATGCGATGTTGTTATGCCTTGGTTTGTAGGCAGATACAATGAAACTTCATTTGAGAATTTTAAATCTTTGGTTCCAAAAGACCAGGAGTGGTGTAAGATCAATAAAGTTGATTACGCGCCATTGGTTTTTCCGGGATTTTCATGGAGAAACATGAATGGTCCTAAGGCAACTCAAATACCCCGAAACAAAGGATCCTTCCTCTGGAAACAGGTAGTTAATGCAGTGGAAGCAGGCGCTCAAATGCTTTATGTGGCCATGTTCGATGAAATTGATGAAGGTACTGCCATTTATAAGGTGACCAATAATCCTCCGGTCGGGGCAAGTGCTTTTGTCACCTACGAAGGACTTCCATCCGACTTTTACCTAAGGCTTGTAGGTGAAGCTGGAAAATGGATTCATGGGAAAAAGGGTTATGGTGCCGAATTGCCACTCAAGATTAAATAAAAGAGACAAAATATAAAAGATCGAAAAATGAAGAAGAGTTATATCCTGGTTGCATTATTTGCAATTTCAATTATTGGATGTTTTGCCCAAAAGAATCCACTTAACACGCAATCAAACACTCAAAAGCCAATTCGTATGGCTATCGCCGGAATGACCCATGGACACACTTCTTTTATTTTGGGACGGAAGGACAAGGGCGACTTTCAATTGG
>CAYHFJ010000284.1:0-3812 GCA_964355885.1 uncultured Flavobacteriales bacterium | reverse complement strand
GAAAGTGTACACTTATATGGCGAGGCAACTGTTGATTATGAAGATTTACATCTTGAGGCTAATTACATCAAGATTAATATGGGTCAGAAGGAACTGTATGCCGAAGGAACAATTGACAGTCTGGGAAGATTAATCGGTACACCAAAATATTCTCAGGGTGCACAGCAGTTTCGATCCAACGCATTAAGGTACAATTTTGAAACGAAGAAAGGACGAATTTCTTATGTTATCACTCAGGAAGGTGATGGATATATTCATGGCGAAGTCGTAAAAAAAGATCCTTCCAATAATTTTTATATTAAGAATGGTCAATACACAACATGCAATCTTGATACGCCCCACTATTCTATCGCATCAAACAAACTGAAAGTCATCTCGAACAGCAAGATTGTCACCGGTCCAGCATACCTCACAATCGAGCAGGTGCCTACACCTCTGGTCATACCTTTTGGTTTTTTTCCAAATAAAAAGGGCCGTGCATCAGGTATCATCTTTCCTGCTTTTGGTGAATCGGCGGAAAGAGGTTTTTATTTTCAGCATCTTGGATATTATTTCGGGTTTAACGACTACTTCAATCTTGCTCTGACAACAGATCTATATACAAAAGGAAGTTACACTATTGACGCTGCTTCTGTGTACAAAAAACGCTATCGTTATTCCGGCACTGTTCGTTTGAGTTATGCCAATACCATCACAAGTGAAAAGGAATTACCCGATTTCTCTTCACAAAAGGATTTTCATGTATACTGGACACATGCTCAGGATGCAAAGGCAAATCCTTACCGTACTTTTAATGCTAACGTGAGTGCCGGATCTTCGAAGTATTATCAGAATACTATTTCCTCTGTAAATAATTTTCTGTCTAATACTTTCCAATCTTCTGTGGCCTATGCCCGTTCTTTTCCCGACAAGCCAATAAACCTTGGAATTTCGATAAATCACAGCCAGAATATCATAACCAAGGATATCCGGATTACCGCGCCTGATGTGAGTTTTAATGTATCACGTATCAATCCATTTAAAAGAAAACGTGCAATAGGTACGCAGCGTTGGTATGAAAAGATTGGCACGAGCTATTCTTTGCGGGCAACAAACTATATTCAGACAAAAGATACACTACTTTTCGAAAAGGAGAGTCTGAAGGAATTTAAAAACGGTATTCAACACAGCATACCCATTTCCACTTCGTTTAAAATTCTGAAGTACTTCACGATGAGTCCGTCTGCAAGCTACACTGAACGATGGTATTTTAAAACGACACAGTATAGCTGGGATTCTGAAAATCAGAAATTAGATACTTTTGTTGTAAATAAATTTGCCGCTGCACGCGATTATCAGTTCAGCACCGGATTGTCTACCCGTATTTACGGAATGTATCTTATGAAACGCGGACCCATTGCCGCGGTAAGACATGTGATGACACCTACGGCATCGTATAATTATCGCCCTGATTTCAGTCAGGCGCGCTATGGCTATTATAAAACCATACAAGCGGATACAACAGGAAGAACTCTCACCTATTCAGTATTTCAGAATTCAGTGTATGGTGGGCCTGCAGGTGGTAGATTTGGTTCTCTATCCTTCGGTCTTGACAACAACCTGGAGATGAAAGTCCGTACAAAATCAGACACCGGTGCAACCGAGAAAAAAATAAAACTACTCGAGAGTCTCCGATTTGGTGCTAACTACAATCTTATCGCTGATTCGATGAATTGGAGTCCACTGAGTATTAGTGCAAGGACTACTCTATTCAACCGAATTGCAATTAATTTTGGCGGGACATTGAATCCTTACGCGGTAGATGAATTCAACAGAGACTACGATCGTTATCTGCATGATCAGAATGGACATCTATTTCGATTAACAAATGCCAATGTTTCCATGAGTTTTTCACTTGCCAGGCAAAAACAAAAATCAAGCACAAAATATACAAAACAGGAACTTGACTATATTTACCGGCATCCGGGAGAGTACGTGGATTTTGACGTCCCTTATAACCTGAGTGTGAGTTATACATACTCATTCTCACGACAGGGAAATTTATCATCTGTTACAAATCAGTCAGCCAGTATCAATGGAGACCTCAGCTTAACACCACAATGGAAAGTAGGCTTTAACAGTTGGTATGATCTGACGGATGGCCGCTTTACAAATTTCGGCGTAAACATTTTCAGGGATCTTCACTGCTGGGAAATGCGACTCAACTGGATACCGTTTGGATTCCAGGAAAGTTACAATTTTCAGATCAACGTAAAATCACCAATCCTGCAGGATTTAAAACTCATCAAGCGTAAAGATTTTTACGACAGATAAATTTTTGTTTTCAAAAGTATAGCAAAACTACAACTTCCTTTTCATCAGGTAATCCTGATCTTCAGCATCTCCTAACCTGAACATTTTTGTTCCGAAGGTCACAAAATCATACTTTTTATAGAATGCGATAGCCCGGTGATTATCAATGTTGACTCCCAACCAAATCCATTTATAATTTCCTTGCTTACCGATCTCAAAACATTCGTCCATTAATAATTTCCCAACAGGTTTTCCCTGATAGCTCTTTTTTACATAAATCCGTTCGACTTCAAGTGTTGGTTCCCCGTTAAATTCAAGGTGAGTACGATCATTTCTCGTTTTTGCATAAGCGACCAGATTTTCTCCGTCAAATGCAAACAAAAAAGTATTTACCGAGAAATTTTTCAGATCATTCTGAATCTTTACTTCATCAAATGCTTCTTTGAGATAGAGCTGCATATCAGATTCCGTATTGTAATGCTTCCAGGTCTCATAAAAAGTTTCCCTTCCAAAGCTCGAAAGTAATTTATACTCTTCCGGTTTTACCTTTCGAATGCTGAATGAATTCATAGATTTCGATGTGTGGATACGCCGATTATTAGCCACAAAATACACAAAGGAAGCGCAAAGAGTTCAGAAAATTTATTTTATAAAAATCAGATAAAAGAATTTAGACCTCAAGTAAGGCTTTGTGCCAACTGTGCTTGAGCGGAACTTCCCATTTAGTATCCAGATCAACTTTACTTTGGACGAGGTTATTGAAAACAATGGTGTCTTCAGTGATCTCTCCCCGCTCCATTCTGCTTTCAAACTCATCTTTGGGAACAAGATGAAGTTTCCCATCCGCCCAATAAGCCAGAGTGAGTCTGTCTAAAAAGGAAAGCTCAAATTCTTTCTCAACTAATTTCACAAAATGAATTGAAGAATCAACGGAACACCCACTTGCGGCGGCTTGTTTTTCATCAATCATCAGGATAAGAAATTGATTGTACCTAATTTCGTAAGTGGCTTTAAGAGTCTCCATGTGAGCTGTCCAGGTATTCACAAATTCATGCGCTTTTTTACTGATTGCATCAACTTCAGAATCGCTAAGTGAACGGTTTGATTGATAAATCCACACACGGGAATGTGCCGGCATTTCTTTTGAGGAAGTGTACATAAGTCCTAAATTATATTTTCAAATTTACATATTATTCAATCCAAAAAGAATTTCAGTCCGGATTTTGTATCGGGTCTTTCTGTAATTCATTCAATGACAGCTTTCTCAAACCAGGCATCCATAGAGCAGTACCACCCACTGCCAACAAAGCCACGCCTCCTCCAAAGATTACTGAAGGAACCAGGCCTATTAATTTTGCGGCAAAGCCGGACTCAAATGCTCCAATTTCATTCGATGAACTGATAAACATGGTACTCACCGCCGATACTCGGCCACGCATTTCATCGGGAGTGAGTAATTGTATGATCGTAGAGCGAATTACAACACTTACATTATCAAATCCGCCACTAAGTGCAAGAAT
>CAYHFJ010000283.1:0-3830 GCA_964355885.1 uncultured Flavobacteriales bacterium | reverse complement strand
ACATCACTTTGCTTAATCAGCTCTTGTTGCATGATATTTACCTCCCGGTTTTCTCTTTCCAACTCCAATTTCTGCAGGTGGAAAATCGTGATAAGCCTGGCAATCTGACTGAACTCATTTTTATTTTTTTCGAGCTGTACCAGTTTCGAAGTATCATGGTTCTGCAAGCTATCAGAAATTATTTGTAGTGGACGTCTAATCCAGTAGTAAAGAATCAAAAAGAAGATTAAAAGCAGGAATACAGTCAGGTTACCAAGAAAGTAGAACATAAAATCGCTGACGTTCTTGTAGTTAACCAGAACATGGTTCGGTTTTTGTATGAAAAGATGTTTTACCACAGTATCATTATAACCAAGGAGGCTTTTTGAAACTGTTATTGAATCATTATTGATGATCAGATTTTCTGTTGATTCTATCTCTTTCAGTGAGATGTTACTTGCAGTATTGAGTGAAAGTTCTTTCAAAAAACCATCGTTCCACATCCTGCTAATCATAAAGAATCCTGATGAAGGTTGGGCTCTGGCTGAATCGAGTGTAGGATGAATGGTTGATGCCGAAATTTCAAGAAGACCTTCTTTTTCCAGCTGAAAAAAGTGTAATGTTCCTTTACTTTTTATTTTCGTAAGAATTTTTCTGCCAATAACTGAATCACTAAGGATGCTTTTTTCTTTCTTGCCAAAGCCATAAATTAGTTTTCCATCATTTCCATAAACACTTACGCTAAATAACTTAAATGAATTGACGATACTGGCAATGTTGTCATCAGCCCACAAATAGTTTGGTTTTTTGATGTTAGCGACTAATTCATCCCAATTGGTATAATCAAGAACAATCTGATCCAATTGATTGGATTGGACGCTTAAAGCAGTATTGATAAGAACAACCTGCTGTTCAACTGCAGCTTTAACAATAAGCTCATTTTGTTTCTGTTGAGTCTTACGAAAAATAACAAGGACCATTACTGCAATTAGTAAGGAAGACAGGAAAAGGAAAAGTATTTTTTTTCTTGTACTCATAAAGATCAAAAAGTTATCATTAACTGCATTTCAAAAAAGAATTATCAGAACTCAGCTCTATTTGTAATTATTCTGATTCATAAATATTTAATGCTGCCTTTACGCACAACTCATCTTGTTTATAGTGACCGCCGCTGATCCCAATGACGCCTACAATGGCCTCTTTTTCCATTAATAGAGAACCACCCCCTAGAATTATGAAATCTTGAAATTGCCGAACGCCAGACAGTCATCATAACTCAAGGTTTATTTTACGATATTTTTCATTTGAGTATTTTAGTTAATGAGTTGTTTTATCCTAGTACTAATTTTTTTATTTTATTATAAATGAACACTTCAACAAAAAAGGAAAACGCGATCATCACGATGATGTATAAAAATAATTCTAATACGAAGTTGTTCAGAAAGCTTAAGTAGGTAGCATGAACAACCAAATAAGTGTGTGATATATAGATAACATACGAACATGGGGCAATGTATTTGAAGACCCCAAACAATTGGTTAAAAGCAAACCAATGGTACTTCTGCCAAATTAAGGCACCAAACATGACCATCACAGCAAAGGCAAAATGCCTGAATTCAATGATAGGAAAAGCCGAATACCTGAATTCGTAGGTGTGGATTACCTCCCTGTTTAAGAATAAATTCAATCCCAGGATGGCTGTAATTGTTAACAGTACCGCACCATACGGAAGCATTCGTCTTATTGAGAATTCCTCATTGTTGAGATAGGTTTGAGCAAACCGTACGCCAATCCACCAGATGGCAAAATACATAAGCAACCTGTTTACCATAAAAGGATAGAAAAGGTATGAAAAAGCCGCAGTAATGGTTATAATTCCGATCCATATATTCAGGCGTTCAGATTTTATTTTGGTTACCAGCAGGAAAAACAGCATATAAAACCACCACTCGTACGAAAGAGACCAAAGTGGACCATTGTCCATATATACGCCGCAGATCACATTTGGTTTTTGTGTCACCACATCCTGAAGCATCAGCAAATTTCCACCCAATCTGAGCCATAGCGGATCAGCCATTCCACCTTCATGAATGGATTTTAGCACATATCCCAAAATGAAGATTATCAGCATTGGCGTATAAAGCCTGACAAACCGACGTTTAAAATAGGTCTTAAATGATTTATCCCTCGATTTTTCGTAGGTATATTTGATGACGAATCCGGATAGAATAAAAAATAGGATCACAGATTCAGGACCAAATCGGAATAGGACTCCTACATTTACACCAAGGAGATAGAATTTTTGTGGAAGAGCATGAAAAAGAACCACATACAGAGCCGCAAAGCCCCTTAATGACTCTAATTTATCTAGCTTCTGACTTTTAATCTTTAAGTTTTTGACTGTCATTGGTTCGTTTTGCTAGAAGTGTGTTTTGTATGGATGAATTTTTTGTTGGCTCCCTTTATCTTAAGTAAAGACATCATCATCAAAAACATCCCTTTAGGAAGAGCTGCAAGAGCTCCAAGTGTTTTGAAATTGTAGAATGACCCTGGAATCGAAAATAGGAAGGCTAAAAAGCATGAAACCATGGTGCCAGCCCATCCGATTGCATAACAAGCATTGTTTAGGAGTAGAATATTTGCAATAATAAAAACCGTACCCAAAAGGATAACTGCTCCCAAAAGCAGGATCCTCGGAGGTTGGATGAATTGGAGTGCTTTATCAAAATAATCAAAATTGCCCTTCAAGAGCAGATCTTTACACGCCGAGAGGAAATCCTGGCGGAAGTAATGCAGTTGAGCAGACAGCCAACGCCTTCGTTGGTTACTGAATACTTCAGCCTTTTGAACCTTTTCATCAAAAACCAAAGCATCATCCAGGTACATGATTTTATGCCCGGCTTTTAGCATTTTCAATTCAATTTCCTTGTCAAATCCACCAATGGCTTTAACAGTACTCATTAAATTTTTGAAGAAAGTGTATTTGAATGCCATTCCTGAACCTATGATGGCAGAGGAGAGTCCAAGAACACGGTGACCTTTTCTAAAGATGTGGTTGTTGATCTCCTCACTGATGGCATCAAGAATGGCCAGTGAGGTATTCATATTCTTAGCTGTTCTATGCCCTTGAACTGCCATACAATTCTGGTCAAAAGCATTATTTATTTTACTCAGAAAATCAATGTTCATTACGTTATCTGCATCCAGCACTACGGCTATGTCATAACCATCGCCCAGTTGTTCCATCGCTTTGTTGAGGGCCTTGGATTTTGTGCTCAGTTCGAAGGAAACTTCAATTACTTTGATAGGCAATTTCCTGAGTTTTTCCAGGGTATCCGGTTGAAAGGAGTCAGCAATAATGACAACATCATAGGCTTCCTTCGGATAATCCTGGTTAAGTGCTTCCAGGGCAACTTCGATAATTACTTCATCTTCTTTATACCCTGGAATCAGGACAGCCATCTTTCTTAATACCTGGGATTTGGATGATGGTTTTTGTCTGTAAAATAATCCGGCGATTGAGAAAATGAGGATGTATAATGTTGACAAGGCAACAACCATCAGAAATATTATCTGAATGACATTAAAGAATAGTAAACTGGAATTGCTCATGGATTAGAGTTTTCAACTGGTAAATGTTAGGAACCTATTTTTTCCACTGGCGAATTTTGTTTCGGATCTTCAAGGCATACTTACGAAGGAAAGGAAAGTACTTCCCGCTCTTAATATTGTACATCATGGATTCAGATTCAAATATCATTTGAAAATTCTCTGTGCAAAGAACCGGCTTTTTTGTGATTCTGTTGATTTCGAGCGCCTTAAAAGGGCCGCCACCCTCGCAATGAATACTT
>CAYHFJ010000282.1:0-3834 GCA_964355885.1 uncultured Flavobacteriales bacterium | reverse complement strand
TACGATTGAGTCGCCGTAGGTTTTCTGGAAGGAGATTTGGGCGGAAGCTTTTACCACTAAGGCACTAAGGACACTAAGAATCAATAAGGCTTTCTTAATTCGTCTTTGTGCTCTTCGTGTCTTTGTGGTCATTGCCTTTTGTCAGCTAATATGATAGGTAATAAAACTCCCATCCCGTAAAACTAAAAAGAAAAAGTGAACGCTGACCCCGAAACTTCGGGGTGATTGTCATGATATAAAATGATTTAATCAGCGCTTATCATAACCATCATAACAAATCAGCGTTCCGGCTGTTCACCATAAGGAACAATGGGTTCATTTAAAAGCGCCGGAATTGAGATGTCCTCATCAATTGTGTACCAATGAATACCATATCCGGAAGGCGTTATAGTAAATTGTTTCAACTCTTCCTCTGATGCATTTGCCAACCGCTCTGATATCTTTCTCAATTCAAAGCGATGCGTCTTGCCGTCTTTAATAACAACAAGAAATCCAGCTTCCACTTTTACATCAGCATTTACCAGTTTATTTTTTCCCATGAATTGAATTCCATTTTTCAATGATGTAATCTAAATTCAAATATATTAATTTTTTTACTTCTCTCTTGTCAGCAGGAGAAAGATTGTAACCAAAAGCTTCCGTTATCTCAAAAGCATCAATAAGAATCCAAAATTTAGCTTCCTTTTCAGCCTTCTGCACATGGATATGAATAGGTTCATTTCCTTCGTTGGAATAGAAGAAAAACCTCCAGCCATTGATGAAAAGAATTGTAGGCATATGCGATTTCCCAAATCAGTTCCACAAAAATAAAGCAAAGGGAGAATCAAGCAATTCAATACAAGCAGGATTATATATTGAACTAGTCAGTAACAATCTTACCCTTCACTTTAAAGATTCGGGGCCAGCACCAGACGGTTCGGGGCTGCTGTTATTGCTTTATCAGTTTTTGAACTGATGTGCCGTTTTCGGTTTCGACCAGCACTAAATAAATTCCTGCAGCCCACGCAGAACAATCTATTTCCATCTGATTGATTACCTGGAATGTTGGAATAATAAGCCTTCCAAGACAATCAGATATACTAACCTGCATGTTCAGAAAAGCGTTAGGAATAATCCGGATTTTTTTTTCTGTAGGATTTGGAAAAATGATAAGATGTTTTGTGGGGAAAATCGCATTTGAATTTGTCAAATTACATAAGTGCATCTCACTGCCTCCATCCTCGACATTTGTTGGGGGTATGGCGGATCCCATATTTACATCCGCCAGGTAAGGATGAATATTCGCGGTATTTATCATTGTTGCACCAACATCCAGACCGATATTTAATTCATTACATGCAGCATTTCCCAATGAATCTATTTTCTGTACAAACAAAAAACTGGTGTCATTGCCAACACCACCAATCAGATAACCACCATCGTCAGTTTCAAACGCTGCACATGGATAATCATTTACCTGACCTCCATATTGCCGCGTCCATAATGTATCTCCAAACTGATTTGTTTTAATCACCAGGATATCATCATTCCCAAAACCCAGGCTTCGTGTAAATCCGGTAAGTAGGTAACCGCCATCGGCTGTACGACTCACAAGTTGTCCAACATCTAAATCAGGGCTACCATAGTTCTTGGTCCAAAGCGTATCCCCACTTGAATCAATCTTCATAAGAAAAAAATCGTAGTTGCCGGAGGGCATAATTGATGCACCAGTCATGATAAAACCTGAATCCGGTGACAACAGGAAATACCCGTGGTACCAATTTTGATTCGAGACATAAAAGCGTTTTGTCCATATAGTATCTCCTACACTGTCCGTCCTCATCAAAAATATTTCATCTGCTCCATAAGTTCCTGACACTACAAATCCATTATCGTAATTCTGCCGGAGGAAAAAAGCAACTAACGCGTTAGTCCATTGATAGGTTTTAGTCCAGCTGACATTCCCAACACTATCAAGTTTCATAAGGAATGTTTCCATCCTCAGTGAATCAAAACTATTAGTATAGCCAGTCACCGCAAACCCGTGATCATTTGTTTCCTGTATGCACATCCCGTAATCCTCATCAAGTCCTCCATATGTGTGCGACCACAGGAGATTGCCATCCTGATCAGTGCGTATTATATAAACATCAGGGTTGACCAAACCGAAGCTGATTGTATATCCTACAATGACAAAGCCGCTGTCATGTGTTTGGATCGCATAGGAGCTTCTGTCGTCCAAGTTTCCACCATAACATTTTAACCAACTAAGGTTTCCAATGCTGTCTGTCTTAATAAGAAACAAGTTCTCTCTGGTCGAGGACCATGTTGAAGAATCACCGGTAAAAATAAAACCACCATCAAATGTTTTCTCTTCAGTATAGCTCATAAAATACCTTCCTCCGCCATACCGGTTTTCCCAGACATCTTGGCTTGAAGCGTAGACGGTACTACAAATGATAATGACGAAAAGAAAAAACAATTTCATTACTTAAAAATAAAAAGAAAAACTCGAACGCTGATAATCATGGTTGTCATGATAAAATATGATTTCATCAGCACTTATCATAACCACCATAAAAAATCAGCGTTACGGCTGTTGGCTGCGCTAACGACTCAAATACAAGTTCCGCTCTCCATACACCTCCTGGAAAACTTCCCGAAGTCTCGTTAATCATAAACTTCCTTCCTATGAGCTATCTTCACAATTTTAACAGTGACAATATCATCTTCAATTGTGTAAATAATTCTATACACTCCGACCCTAATCCTGTACTCATTTTCAGTGTTCTTCAACTTTTTACAATCGGCAGGCCGTGGATTGGAGGCAAGTGCAAAAATGTGTTCAACGATATTGTTGTAATACACCTTTGGAATTTCAGCCAACTCCTTCTTTGCCTTTTTGGTAATTACAATAGTATATTTCATCAAGCAGTGCGCTTTACTCCATGCTTTTTGTCTAATTGCTTCACAACTTTATCGAATGAATACACCGCATCACTTTTACGTTGAAGAACAGCAATGTGATCTAAAAAATCCTGAAGCTCTTCCCCCCACTTACTAAGATCGACAGTAATTTTTGTGGCCTTCCCGCGTGAATTCCTTTCAAATTTCACACCTGCAACTTTACCCATGATTATTATATTTAATACAACAAATTTAAAGAAAAAGGGAATAGAACGCTAATCGCTTATGACTTTTATGATGAATTATATTATACATCAGCGCAAATCATAACCATCACCCCGAAGTTTCGGGGTCAGCGTCCCGAAGGATCGGGACGGCTGCTTGTCTTGACTCCTTGCTCTAATATCCTAATTCCTTACCGGCTTAGGTATAGATTTCGTTCCCCGTACACCTTCTGGAAAAAATCATCCTCCAAATCTTTGATAAAATAAATTGCTTCACCGGTTGATTTCATCTCCGGACCCAGCTCCTTGTTCACATCCAAAAATTTATCAAAACTAAAAACAGGGATCTTGATCGCATAGCCATCCATCTTCGGATTGAATTTGAAATCCTTTACCTTTTTAGCACCGAGCATCAGTTTGGTGGCGTAGTTCACATAAGGTTCGTCGTATGCTTTCGCAATGAAAGGAACTGTGCGTGATGCACGTGGATTGGCTTCTATTACATAGACGATTTCATCCTTGATGGCAAACTGAATATTGATAAGGCCTTTTACATGCATGGCCTTCGCAATCTTCTTGGTGTACTCAGTGATCTGGTTCATCACATGTTTGCTCAGGTCAAACGGGGGAAGTACTGCATTGCTATCGCCGCTGTGAATTCCTGCCGGTTCAATGTGTTCCATGATACCGATGATGTAAGAATCTTCTCCGTCACAAATGGCAT
>CAYHFJ010000281.1:0-3838 GCA_964355885.1 uncultured Flavobacteriales bacterium | reverse complement strand
TGATGAATATGCCTTTTCGTGAATTTGATAGCTTTCTGTATGAAAGGATTGTTTCATTTTACTGGTCTTTTCCGGATAAATATTCATTGCATTGTTTTATCAAAATTTTTATTCCTTCTTCGAGAGTCTTTTTAAAGTTGAGATTACTTGCAAGAAAGTCAGGGTTTACTTTATATGAATATCCTTCAGTTTTACCGGGAACAACAGGGACATTTAGTATTTCGCCAATTTTTTCTGCAATTATTTTAATTGTCACCCAGTCTCCGTTCGTAACATCAGCTTTTACTAAACCGGTTTCACGAATGGAATACATGTTTTCTACACAATCATCAATATATATAAATTGGCGTTCTTCCTGACCGTTTGTGATCAATTCTATTTTCTTTTTTGTAAGTGCCTGTAGGATTAAGTCAGGGATAACATGCGAACGTTCTCCCGGTACTTCCCATCCATATACATTCCAAAACCTCACAACCTGACCACCAAGTAAACGTGTCCATTCCTCACCTAGAAGTTTAGTAACTCCATATGGCGTACCCGGTGCTGCCAGTTGAGATGACGCGAACATAAACGGAAGTTTACTGCTTTCCAAAAAGGAAAATACTTTCTCGCAAAGCAAGGTGTTGTTCCGGACAATATTTAATAAATTATTTTCATTCGTCAGATATTTGGCACCACCAACTTCCCAGGCCAGAAACCAGACATAATCTACATGAGCATATTCATCCAAGGAACCAGATCGAAGATCAAATCCATTCTTTAGATCAAGGTTTATTACCTTTTCATTTTTGCTTAGCAAATGTTTGCATAGCGATGATCCAATTGTCCCTGAGCCACCTAAGACTAGATTGGTTGTAATTCCCATATTCGTTCTGAAATTTGTAGTAATGGATAATTTATAAAGCCCCAATCATCCGGGTTTTTATATGGGATATTTTCAAAGGAGTGCATCCCATGGCTTTCATTTGGTCCATGTATAATGGATTCCGGGTGATCAAGATGATAGTGATGGCCGATTACAATGGGTTTTAATCCTAAATGCAGCAACTGAGATAATCCGTTGGAATCTACACCGGCTCGGACATTATTCAGTTGCACATCATAGCCTCCTGCTTCGAGCCAATTTTTTTTATGAGTTAATATAAAGTTACCAACGGTCGCACTTAAATTTTCCGGAGCTGCAAATTGAGTTATGATAATATTCTTATCCTCCTGATGATATTTCTCCAGTGGCTTTCCATCCCATTTAATACTCACATAATGGGTTCCATACACAGTATCTTTGTTCAACCGATGAATATTTTCTAAAGTATCCTGACCAACAAACACATCTGCATTCAACATCATTAGCCAATCGTTTTTGGATTTTCTTATGCCCAGATTTTTTGCAAAATACTCCAACATAGGCATTTTTGGATTGTCATTGATCGTCTTATGAATACTGTTAGGCACAATGTAGCAAAAAGAATTCGGATAGCGTTTACTTATCCACTCACAATCACTTGGCCTGTCCTTGACTTGATTCCATTCAATATAAACTAATTCTGCATTTGGCATGTGCGACATATTCCAGTCCAGTACTGTCTGTAAACGTATAGAAAAATCACCTCCGTAATTGTCATTTCTGCCGGCTACAATCAATGAAATACTGTTGACTTTTTCTTTAGTGGAAAAATCTATGGCCCGCCTTATTCTCCATCTTAATCTCAGGAAAAATTGACGAAGTATTTCTAAACGCCATGAAATTGCTGCTCGTATCATGGATTCAGATCTTGTATTTTCCTAATAGTAATTTTGTAATAGTCCTCATGATTCCGTTGTTTCGTTGCAAATCTTTACCGATCTGAATTTGCTTTGAATTGACTATGTCAGGGAGTAAATTTTTATTAGCCGAATATTGTGGAATCTCCTGAGTCTTTTCGTAATCGAGATAAACAGGTTGATCCATTTTCTCCAGAACTAATCCGAATACATCCATTGCATTAGTATCAATTTTTAAAAATCTTTCTTTGGGCCACTGGAGGTTTAAGGTACCTGAAAGAGGCAGGCCTGCATATTTAATGATGTCAATTGGATTGGTAAGTGGTGTGTTGATGCCAATATCCATGGTTATAATTAATCTTCCGCCCGGTTTTAATATTCGAACCATTTCCTTTACTCCCTTCTGCCATATTGCGGGTTCTTCAATATGTTCTAATACACTCATGCAAAATACTCTGTCAAAGCTCTCATCGGGAGCTTTGAGTACTTCCATACTATTGCATTTAAAATTTATCCCTATCCTATTCAGCAATGTCCGATTCGCCCCAAAAGTAGAGTGGATGCTGTTTCCTTTTATTTCGTCCGGGTCAAAACCGGTTACATTATTTGTACCGCACAATTCACTCAGATACATAGTAAAAGGGGATGTCCCGCAACCAATATCGGCACACTTCATCCCGGAATAAAGTTCTGCAGCTAAAATAGCAAAAGGATACTCCCACATCCTTGAAATATACAGGGCTGGTTGTTCAAATTTCCCCTTGCTCCAGGGAAACCGTTGATCATTTATTTCGGTATGATCGTTGAGTTTAAATTTCTTGTTTAAATCAAATAGTCGTTTATTGATTGTACTAAATTCATCAAGAAAAATATCTTCTTTTACTGCAAAGCGGGACTGGATCATAACGATAATTTACATTTGCCAATGAGATTCTGTAATAAGTAAACCTTCGCTTCGCTTATTCCATTCTTCTTCAGTTTCTTTTTTAGGAATTATTTCAATTGATGCAACAGAAGGAAGGTGCTCAAACATACCTTTTACACTTCGTGCTCCCAGATTCAGATTGTAGATCCCCGCTTTAAGTTTCGGATTGAATGAAACCGTGATGGTCTTTTTTTGAGGATCAGTTAAATTATATTTTTTATAGGTAGATGTTGACCTGCATTCGATGATTACATTGTTTAGCATATCAGAGATTGAAAATCCAACAACGAGTTCATTAATGGGTTGCTTGGTTTGAAATGAAATTTCTAATGTTACTGTTTCGTTTTCAAAAATAGGATTCCCTTTATTTATTCCCAGTGTCTCAATCTGAAACGCTTCATTCTTTACTCCAAGGCGAGGAAATTTTTTTACGTCAATAAAGTACTCGGTTTCTCCGCTACTCAGATACCTGGCAATTACGGAATTCATCGGTCCGTTGTGAATTACCTTGCCTTCCTGTAATAAAATTCCGGTATTACATAATGACTGCACCTGAGAAAGATTATGACTGACAAATAAAACAGTACGGCCTTCTTTCTTGGTAACGTCTTCCATTTTCCCTAAACACTTCCGTTGAAACTCTGCATCGCCTACAGCAAGAACTTCATCTATCAATAAAATTTCAGGTTCTAAGAAAGCTGCTACTGCAAAAGCTAGTCTCAGTTGCATTCCGCTGGAATAATGTTTCAAGGCGGTATCTAGAAATTTTTCCACCCCGCTGAAATCGACAATCTCATCAAATCGGGAGAGAATTTCTTTCCTCTTCATTCCCAGTATTGATCCATTCAGAAAAATGTTTTCTCTTCCCGACAACTCAGAATGAAATCCGGTACCTACTTCAAGTAAACTCGCTATTCGTCCTCGTGAAATAATACTTCCCTCTGTCGGTGGAGTAATTTTAGACAGGATTTTCAGCAAGGTCGATTTTCCGGCTCCATTTTTGCCTACAATACCAATAGATTCTCCGGGAAATACATCAAATGAAACATCTTTAAGTGCCCAGAATTCTTCAGTTGAACTTCCTCGTTTACTATCTCCGGAGCTTGAACTTTTTTTACCTGATCTTAATGGAGAACTAAAAATGTTAACAAT
>CAYHFJ010000280.1:0-3908 GCA_964355885.1 uncultured Flavobacteriales bacterium | reverse complement strand
TGGTCTGATTCCAGGATCAAGATTATTATAAGCGTATGAAGCTGAATCAATTTCATCACAGTCAACAATTTCAATACCACAACTATCAAACCACTGAAGATATTCGTGGATAGTAAAATCCAGGCCACTGGCACCATTCAGGCAACCTGCAATTACACACATTGCAACCTGGTTTCTGCAGGTATCAAAGTGCAATTGCAATGAATCACACTCAACGCTGTAAGAAGGCAAGCTTTCAGCGCATCCTGAAATTGCAGATACCCAACCTGAGTAGGTAAGGTTGGTATCAAGATATGTATTAAGCCAAAGCGTTAATGGTGGATGAAAACCAGACGCAATACCATTGTATGCAGCAAGGGCAGAAGATAAATCTGTACAAAATCCTGGCATTGGTGGTGGTTCAACCAAGACCATGTCAAAGTTCAGAGATTCTTCCGTTAAAAATATTTCGTGTGGATCAGAACTTGCAACCAGAGTATTGAAGTTTGGAGGAATAGCATTTGTTGAATGCCTTAAAAAATTAGAATAAGTTGTTGAAGGATCGAATAGTTTTAGAAATTCCTTTGAGTAAGAAAGTGGCTTCCCTCTGGTATTAATCATACTGTTCGAAGGAGAAGATGTATGAACAGGTTTGTTTTTACTTATTCCAATTGAATCGTTTGCAATTTTACTTTGAGGTGAGATCGTACCATCTATAAGTTTTGTCTGTTGCTTATCTTTTAGCTGAAGCCTGTAATTCCTGCTTTCAAGCGCCCTTTCAAATTCTTCCTTTATTTTTTCCCGACTCTTGCTAGCCGTTAGATTTTTTTTGGCGGATCGGGATATAACTGGAGTCTGCTTCTTTCCTTGCTGTGTTGCGGCAAATGAGCTTTGATTGTCATGATGAGGCATGCGATAAGCCATCAACGAAGAAGCATATGGGATGGAATCGGTGCTGTCGCAATTCGCTATCCATGCTGCGTATTGGAGGTAACTAAAGCTGACATAAAGAGTATCATTCATCCATGTAACAAAGGAATCAGCTGGCAGGCTTGTGTCATAAAATGCATTTCGATATTTTATTAATGTGTCGCATGGTACATATCCAAAGTTCAACGAATCAAATGCACAATTATAAATCCACATTGAATAATCGGAGTACGAATAATTCAGATTGAGCAATGAATCCAACCAGTCATTAAGTGACTGTGAAGGAGAAGTTGAGATATATTCAACAAATAAGGCCCTTATTGAGTCACAAGTAATGAGATTTGGAACACCTGTTGTATCAATTTGACAATCAACAAGGAATTGCACATAATCTTCTGCCCTCAGATGAAAGCCAAAGCGCAGGTTGAAATATCCGTTTAATAAATCATTGATATCCGGACTTGCTAAAACATCGGCGTACGTTTGGCGGAAATCCTGAAAAGCATTTCCAACACTATCGCATGGGAGACAATCTCCACAGCTCAATACTTGCGGAAGTTCTATTGCATGGCTCATGTTTTTACACAGAGTATCATGGCAGTGCTGTTTGATTTCATAAACCTGGCTTATTGTCAACTGGCTGCCATAATTTTCGGCTAGGAAAATAGCGAAGGAATCAAGTGTTGTCCAACCGGAATCAATGACCATTAATGTGAAAACAGAATCAAATTTTTCACACGTACATTCTGATGGTTTTGGAAAAGCAATATCAGATGTATTAAATCTTCCTGGAGTATCATATGGACGGGGCACATCAATCAGAACTGCATTGCATGTAGGATTTACCGGGGAAATACCCAACACTTCTTCCATCGCTTCCTGGAAGGTGCCTGGGAATAAAACATCGGATGATGGAACTGTACTTGCTCCAAGCGGATGATTCACATCACAACCATGCTCACAAATTTCCTGGAACTTGTCTAATAAAACTGTCATTGTTGAATCATCAATATTTCCGCAGTATTCCTTCAGCTTTCTACTCCAATATGATCTGTGAGCAGAGCACATTCTTTCACATATCGAATCCAGTTTTTCCTCAGAAGCCCAATGAGAGGCTTGTGTACTATCATGCCAATTCATTGGTGAGTTTTCATTCACATGAAAAAACCTTGGAACCTTATTAAAATAATATCCATTGCATAAGGGTCCTCCTGAAATACAATTGTGGGCTAAAGATTGATACTGGGAAATATTTGATCCGATACAGCAATTGACACCATGAATTGCAGCCATATCGCACTTATTTATATCCTGAACATAAATTGATTCCTGCGCATAGTAAATTGAATCTTTTATTTTCAGGTACATTGCCCTGAAGGCCAGCCATGCTATATTTTTATCTCCAATACATAGTGCATCAATATCGAGTGAGTCGCAAAGGCTAACTCCGGGCGGTAAAATACCACTGATTGAAGACATGACTGCCAGGTCCCACATGGAAAAAATTCTCTCATGACAACTTGTATCAGGGTTTAGAGCTCCGTAGTATTCATCTACATCTACAGTAAGATAGTTAACAATTCTGTTTTGAATTCTATCTGTGTCCCCGATCCCACTTTCAATGGTAAAAAAAGGATCGCCAATTGATGGTCCATAAAGACTGATCCAGCCTGAATCAAATGCAGCCTGGTAGGTCATTGTGTTATACAAATTAAAGTCGAAAGCATGGCTTTCTGAATTTGCTTCACAAAATTTTAGATAACAATATTCAGGATGTAATTTTAAGAATGCCGGTGCCCAGGATGGATCATAATAGGCAACAAATTCTTCAGGAGTCAATTCCTGAATTTCCTTTCTGTCTCCGGCTACCAAAACAAATATAGTATCTCCAGATTCATTCCTGTATGGCAGAATACCAGAACCTGGATCCTGGAATCTGCATCTTTCAGTTAGACCCTCCCAATAAAGAATTGAAGATTTGTCATAAGAGACCGGCCTGTTTCCGGTAATTGTATCGTATTTGGCATATTGAGCTCCAGGAATAAAATCACCAAGCATCAATCGCCTTTTAATCCCACAATGATCGTAGGGATTACAAATCATCATGCAGGATTGATATACATCATTATAAATATTTAGTGCTTTTACAGTATCTTCTGAAACAGGAGGAACGGTATCCCATGTGCTGAAAAAATTAGCCAGAAATGATGCGGTATCTCCTAGTTGCTGGAGGCATGTCTCACAGGTCACACATCCGGAGGAATCAATTCCACTTAATTCATTTTCAAAAAATGTATTGAAGGATTCACATGTATTTTCCCTTAAAAACTTATCAGTATAAAAATCAAGAGCGCTATCACTAATGCTGATTTGCCTACCGATGAAATATGATCCTGGTTGAAGATTTACCACAAATGAATCCAGTATGCTTGAGTCTGGCGAAGTGCATAATGTGTCGTAAAAAATAGTGTCTGAGCGTGGTATCTGATAATTTTTATACTCTTTAGAAATTAATGGGACATTGTTGAATGGATCTGGACTGCAAGTTGAACTAAGGGTTATTTTTATATTGTAATAACAGTCATAGCAAATTGAATCATTTGCACAATTCGGCTCCGTCAGAAAGTCCGGGAATAAATTATAATAAAATGTAAAATCACCCAAGTCCGTAGCTAAGAAACTTGTAGATGATACCCAGGATCGGTCTTCAATGTGATTATTATCTCTTAAAAATGTTCTGACATTCGAATCAGGCTTGTATTCAGGAATCTGGATAAGATTTGCAGGAGGGGTACCAGCAAGGGCTGTTGCAATTACCCTATCATGTGCATCCTTATATGTAATCGATATCTGACCATTAGGATCAATAACCATTTCTTCTGAATAGTGAGAAGAATCACCGACATCATTTCCGAACAACCTGTCCAATTGCCATTGTGAAGGTTTTCCATAAAAATACCTGGTCTCATGGTGAACAGAATCGCTAAACATCAAGTATG
>CAYHFJ010000279.1:0-3908 GCA_964355885.1 uncultured Flavobacteriales bacterium | reverse complement strand
AACACATCTCTAGTAAGTGTGCGATCTATTTTATTTTTTATGAAGAGTTCCCATATTACTATATATTCTGGATTGTCTTAAATTTCAATACTAAATCAATCCAATGATTTGCTTAAATCTTTAACTCTTTAACCATCGAGAGCTTGCTGTAAATCATTATTTCCAAGCATTAAAAAAATCGAACAATCAAACAACCAACAAAAGGCACAAATTTTATTTACATCTTTCTGAATTCCTGTTAGTTGAAATTTAAAATATTTTTACAAAAAGGATCTTATTTTGACCATGAATAGGCAATCTTGGAATATCATATTTTTGGAGAAATTGAAAATCATATGGTTCAGGTTTTCGTAGGTTTAAAATATAAGTCACTGAAAATTACTATTTTGATTCAATAATTCAAATAGTAGCATGTAATTTGTAGGAATTCTAAATTAAAAGCAAAACCTCGCCCATTTCCTGGGATTGATTCGTAAGCCAAACAGATATGCTGTTGGATTAAAAATCAGAATTGAATAAAAAAATCTTATTCTTCAATGTACTTATCAGCCAGCTTTTCCTTGCTTTCCACTCCTATTCGATCAGTGCCTTAATCAAACAATCTTTCAAATCGGTGTAATACTGGATATTGATCTTTGTAATCATATCATCCGAAAGTTCATTCAACTGCTTTCTTGCGTTGAGTGGGATGAGTATGGTGGTGGCTCCCTTTTCCACGGATAATTCTGCCAGATTGACAGCATTGTAAACCAGATCCAACGATCCCCCAAGATTGAGTTGCCCGACAATTACCAGACCTCCTTTTGTGCTCTTTTCAAGCAGTGCGCTGCACATGGCAATCAGGACTGCCATTCCCATTCCATTGCCACTCTTGGAGGCATCAAATGCCCGCAACTGAATAGAGAATTCATGCGACCGTGAATCTCTGTCTCCGACTAACTCCTTCGTTTTGCTATAAAGGTTTTGCTCAGCGTACTTGACACACTCTTGGAACTGGGGTGGGGCAGGCTTGTTTAGAATTTTCACACTTGAACCTGGACCCACATTCACTTCAATCTTATACAACCCTGTTGAGTCTTCCTGTCCTCCTGCATTCAAGGCCCAAATTTGACCTGGTGGAAGCGGATCTTCCCCAATGGTGTTTTCACTGTGAATCTCTGGCGTTGTTACAAATGTTTCTACCCCATTCTCGCCAATCCTATAGCTAAAATGTGTATTCCGAAATTCTGCCGAACCTATTCTCTTTTGTTGTTCCTTGACTCTTCTCCGGTATTCCAAAGAAACTTTTATTGCCCATTCCAATAGTTCATCAGAAACAGCAACCTCCGGATTTGGCTGCATTAACTTCAACAATCCATTAATTGTTTTATTCACGGCTGTTGTGTCTCGCCCGCTCAATGCTCCACCATAATCTATGCGTGATGAAACTGAAGTAATCCTGTTTATATCACGCAATCTGGTCCAGCATTCTGCCAGAAAATCACTGACCAGGCCAAAATGATTGGAGAAATACTGTTTGTTTAATTTTGGAAAGTCCCATCCGGGAACGAAGGCATGGATTCGATCCATAAAGGCTGTATCATCTCTCATTTCCTGCGGTAGCGGACCAAACAGGTGACCAATCCTTTGTTGATGTTCGACATCTACTTCAAAATTTCCAACCATGACGATGCCACCATCAGCACGGATGGGTTCCTTGCCCCGACTGAACTCCCCACTTTCCATGTAACCTTTCATGATGTTCACTCCATCTTTCTGGTCAAAAGAAACGCCTGAAACTTCGTCGAAGCAAACAACATCATATTTACAAACAAGTCCCCTCTCGCCACTTCCCATGTTGACAAACATTTTGGCTACCGTGGCTTTTCCTCCGGAGACCAAATGAGAATAGGGAGAAATCTGTTGATACAAATGTGATTTACCGGTTCCTCTTGGGCCAAGTTCTATCATGTTGTAATTGCGCTCCAGGAATGGAATCATTCTGACAAATAACACATTCTTTGCTTTTTCGGATAGTTCTGCGGGTTCCATGCCGACACTGCGAATTATAAAGTCTTTCCATTCATCCAGGGTGAAATACTCGCGACCTTTGTACAACAGATCAAGCACATTTCTTTGCGACAACTGAATGGGACGGATATTGGCCACCCCAAACGGACGACCACTATTTTCCTGGGCAATAGCTGCATCATATTCAAGCTCGATTTCAGCATAAAATCCACCAGTCAGCATCCTGTCATTGGCATTGACCACTTCTGCAGAAATGCGAACCTTATTTAGCATCAGGCTTGGGAGCGTGGCTACATAACTATCGGTAGCAGTATCTAACTTGGCAGTAATGATGTCGATGATTTTGATCGAACCCTTTTCTTTGGCCTTCGATTTGAAATATTCCTCTTCTCCCGGACGAACGGTTCTGTCCTGAAGCTGTCTTTTAACGATCTCAAGTCCTTCCTGAATCTCACTCTCATCAGTTGTGGCGCAATACCGACCCAACAAAAATTCGATAACATAAGTAGGTACTGGAAAGGTTTTTCTGAATTGTTCGAGTAAATCCTTGCGAACGACAAAGCCTTCAAATGATTTTGCCGCTAATTGGTCAATTTTATCAAGTTCCATAGCGATTTATTTTAGTCTCCTACTGTGGTCAGTTTCTTGTCAAGTATTCTTCCTGTTTCATCCAATAATACAACGGTCGCAGCCTGCGATTCAGCTTCGTCATTTACCATCACAGAGCCTTTGTTATCTTTGATCAATCTGTTCTTTGATTCAACAATAGAGGCGTTTTCATCGTTGAATTTTGTTCGAATATCAATTGTGAATCCATCAAATGCTCCCTCTGTCTCAACGGCACATTTTAGGTTAACCCATTTGACATCTGCTATTTTAGCCGCCATTTTTGAAGCGCTCGAATTTTCAATGTAAAGTGTAGGCACCAGACATTCGTGCAACGAAATACCTCCATGTGCATACTCCTCGTTGACTCTGAAAAATGATATCCCAGGGGCATATGCAATAAAAATTGAGGGGTTCCATCGCCAGGGAAGGTGCAACAGATCTGATTTTGCCCCCTCCTTGATCAGCGCGCAACGACCCCATTTCGTTTCTGTCAAGCCTTCATACAATTGTGTTTTGGGAAGGCCTCCTGGCAGTAATAACCAACCATGATCTGTCACCACTTTTATTCTTTTCACCCCATGACCGAAGGCATGATCGATGATTTCATGTACCTGTTCGAAAAGCTCTTCGATACGTCTGACAACATCTGATTGTTCTTCATGCCCTTTAGTATCAATATCTCCAATTTCTTGCCAAGATTGTTCTTCAGGATTGATATCGCTGCCTACCGGGATGAACTTACAATTATTTAATGCTAAAGACTCTCTGAAAGCAGCCATTTGCAAGTCCTTTCCTGATTTTAGTTGTGGCCGAAACTCATCTATTTTACTTGTAACAGATACTGCCCCCGCCAATGGCGAAACAGCCGGTTTAGCCGTTGGTGTCAAAGTTGGAATGGCAGACCAGCCGGGTTCAAGTTTCACCTGGTATTTGGAATTTATCAACCGGCTGTAAAATTCCTGCGCCAGTTCAAACCGAAAAGCATCCACGAACAAGACAAACAATTCATTCTCAACCGGTGCAGTCTGACAGGTGAAAATTGTACTATCAGATGCTACCAGAACTTGAAATTTCTGGGTAATTAGTTCAAGCCATGGTTGGTAAATAGCTTTAATCAATTCCTTGATGAGGGTCTTATCCTGTTCCGTTTTAACTGCAGCCAATGATTTTCGCATGGACTGATCGGTTGCAAAACCTTCCGAAACGTAATAATCCCTCAATTCATTGATGGATGCCGAAGGGAAAGGTTTGGTTGCCATTTCGGCCATTTCACACAAATGCTGTAAGGC
>CAYHFJ010000278.1:0-3920 GCA_964355885.1 uncultured Flavobacteriales bacterium | reverse complement strand
TATTCGAATGCGCAAGATTTTGCTGGATGAAAATGAACGAAAGCGTGCTTCTAAAAATTAATTAACAATTTAGTCCTTTTAAAAAAATTAATCCTAATATTGCGCCTTAATTTCACATAAACAAATTTTATACACAAGCACATGAATAAATTTCGCACATTATCGTATGTCCTGATTGGAATTACCCTTGCAGGATGTAACGGTCTGGGTAAAATGGCGAAGAACTTCAGCCAGGTTAAGCATGAAGTTACTCCCAATCCGGTAGAATTGCACGGAGATAGCGTTGCAATTACTATTAAAGGCACCTATCCCCCAAAGTATTTTGCAAAAAAGGTAGATGCCACCGTAACTCCAATGATGAAATCCACTACCGCTGAAACTAATTTTAAATCAGTGACTATTGTAGGAGAAAAATCAACAACAGCCGGAACAAAAATTAACTCAAAAGCAGGTGGTAGTTTCAACTACAGCGACAAGATTGCTTATACACCTGACATGGCAGCCGCTGATGTGATGGTAAAAGCATCCGGTATGAAAGGTAAAAAAACAAAGGACCTTGGCTCTGTTAAAGTTGCCGATGGTACCATTGTTACACCATTGCTTGTTCAGCCTGATGAAAAGACAATTATTGGTAAAGATGAGTTTCAACGCATCACTCCGGCAAATTTTGAAGGAACGATGTATTACCTGATCAATACTTCCAATGTCAATCCTAACTTTAAAGTTAAGGCTTGTGACATTAACAATAAGCCTGAGTTCGCCATGATCGACAGTGCATTGAAAGCATTGAGTGTGGCTCCATATCAATTGAAAGGGACAACGATCACCGGCTATGCATCTCCAGACGGAAAAGAAGCTTTGAATACTGATCTGGCAACCAATCGTGGTAATGCATCCGCTAAACATCTCGTTGGTCTTTTCAAGAAAATGAAGGTTAAAATGAGTCCTGACAGTTCATTTTTCACTCACAACACGGTGAACGAAGACTGGGCTGGTTTCCAGACCTTAATGTCTGCTTCTGACATGGCTCAAAAGGATATGATCCTTCGTATTGTTGCTTCCAATTCGGACGCTGAAGCACGTGAAATGGAGATTAAAAAAATGGGTAAAGCGTATGAAGAGATCGCTGAAGGCGTACTTCCAAAATTACGTCGCTCAGAAATTGTTCTGAATGCGGATAAGGTTGGTCGTTCTGATGAAGAGATCAATGCAACATACAAGAGTAATCCTGATTCATTAACGATCGAAGAGATTCTTTACGCTGCAACACTGACCACCGATAACAACGAAAAACTTAGTATCTATCAAACTGCTGAAAGACTTTATCCTCAAGACTGGCGTACCGCGAATAATGCAGGTATGGCTAAGTTCAATCTGGGTGATATCGATGGAGCGATGGCTCAATTTAATAAAGCTGATCAGATCAGTGCTAACAATCCTGTTGTGAAGAATAACATGGGCGCGTGCTACAGCCGTAAAGGTGATCGTGCAAACGCTTCTTTAATGTATGCAGCTGCAGCTGGTGCCGGTACTGAAGTGAATCACAACCAGGGAATCCTGGATATCCGTAATGGCAACTACTCAATGGCTGTTAGTAATTTATCAGCTTCAAATAGTTTCAACAGCTCATTGGCAAAATTGCTTGCAGGTGATAAGGACGGGGCAATGTCAACAATTGAAGCGTCTGAAGATAAAAACACAGCTATAGGTCATTACCTGATGGCAGTTATCTCCGCCCGTAAAGGCGATGCTAATGGGGTTGTAAGTCATCTTAAGACAAGTGTTGGTATGGATAGCAGTCTGAAAGCGAAAGCCGCTCAGGATCGCGAATTTATCAAATGGTTTAATGATGCTTCTTTTAAAGAGGCAGTTCAATAATAAATATTTCACTCAATTAAATCCCGATCGAAAGGCCGGGATTTTTTTTTGCTCTAAATTTTATTTTTGCCACGGATGCACGAATGAAATTTCTTCGCGGGTTCGTTTTCATTTAAAGGGGGTAAAAAGAAAGCCTTTAATTTAATGTCAAGGTCTTAATGTCAAGTTCTTTTAAAAAAAAATCTACTACTCATCTTTATGAATGCTCAGGGAACTGATCGAACAACAATTGGAAGGTTTTACTTCCGTAAGTGTCTTCGCATTCGCATTAAGTACCGCAGCCCTGTGCTTTGAAATCGCTTTAGAGTTCTGCCTGAAATAAGTGTGCAGTGGAGAGGTGTTTGCTTTGCGTTCTGAATTCAGGTCGTCAATGTTCAGACCCATTCTATGAGCCATACTCTCTACTTCAGCAAAAAAATTAATGAGCCGGGTGAGTTCCGGGTGTTTCTCGATGATCAGTTTCATAAAAAGGGAGCAGGGACTGTTGATGCATTCCCATTACCAAAGGGCAAGAAAATAAAAATACAAACACAAGTCAATAATTTTTATAAAAGAACAATCATTTTGGACGGAACATGAGTATTTGAACTATTTTTCGTAAAATTTTTTTCTGCTGAATGAATTAATTCAGATGATGAGGTTCGTTATTTAGGAAAAATAGCGGATATTTAAATATGGGATTATACAGAATGTCCTATTCCTGTTTAAAAACAAAGGATAAAATATTTGCTCCCATTTTCAGGGCTTTTTCGTGTGAAGCCGGAGAATCTTTATGAACTTCATAATCTTCCCATCCATCACCAAGATCGCATTGAAAGGTGTAAATACACAGCAATCTGCCCTCAAAAAGTAGTCCAAATGCCTGCGGTGGTTTGTCGTCGTGCTCATGAATTTTAGGCAGACCATTAGGGAAATCAAATTTCTGATGAAAAACAGGGTGTGAAAAGGGGAGTTCCACGAAATCAATTTCAGGAAACACTTTTTTCATCTGGGGTCTGACATAGGGATCCATTCCATAATTATCATCAATATGAAGGAAGCCTCCGGCAAGAAGATATTTTCTCAGATTTTCTGCCTCCTGATTAGAAAGCACCCAGTTGCCATGACCGGTCATATGCACAAAAGGAAAGCTGAACAAATCAGGACTTGAAGCTTCGACAATTGCCTGTTCAGGATTGATGTTGGTTCCGAGCTCTGTATTGCTGTATTTGATTAAGTTAGGCAGTGAGGTTTCAAGGTTTGCATACCAGTCACCACCGCCATTGTATTTTAACAGTGCTATCCGGAAGGAAGGTTTTACCGCATAAGCCTGCATTGAGAGAATGAATAAGATGAGGAAATAAATTTTCTTCATTGTTCTGTTGATCTGATGTATATTTTTTTCGGTTTCTGAATTTAATTCTTCAGTTGAGCCACTGCAAGCGTTGCGCATGCCATAATACCTGCTGTTTCTGTTCTCAACCTGCTGTAGCCCAAAGATACGGGAACAAATCCATGCTTTGAAGCCATATCAATTTCTTCTTTTGAAAAATCGCCTTCAGGTCCGATAAGAATAAGTGTTGGTTCCAGCGGCTCGTATCTGTCTTTCAGAAAATCCAGAGCATCCATGGTACAGATATAACGTTGAGGTTCTCTGCTCTGTTGAATGAAATCGGAAAATTTTATTAACGGATGAAGATTTGGTAAGAAGTTTTTTAAAGATTGCTTCATAGCGGATATAAGGACCTTTTGAAGCCTTTCTTCTTTTATGATTCTTCGTTCAGAATGCTGACAAATGAGTGGAGTAATTTCATCAATACCAATTTCCGTTGCCTTCTCCAGGAACCATTCCATTCTGTCCGAATTTTTAGTGGGAGCGATGGCGATATGAACTGAATAATTTTTCTCCGCGTCTTTTTTCTTTTGATCCATGATTCGCAGAAAACATTTTTTTGGGTTCGCGTCAATTATGGTTGTGGTATAGAGTGAGCCCTTCCCATCTGTGATCATCACAGGATCGTCTTCCTTGTTACTCAGAACCTTCAGAAGATAAGAAGCATCTT
>CAYHFJ010000277.1:0-3952 GCA_964355885.1 uncultured Flavobacteriales bacterium | reverse complement strand
ATACTTTCATTTAAAACCCTTTTAACATCTGCTAAATCAGACAGGTTAACTTCGACATATATACTTAATCGAGCTAGAAAATCAGGTGCAATACGATAAGATGGAATCCTGTCAAAAACAATGACAGAATATCCTTTGTCAAGCAGCAGCAAGCACAGGTCCTTTCCTAATCCGCTTGCACCCCCGGTTATTAAAGCTGTTTGTTGGGCTTTTAAAATAGTTTTTTCCATAGAAAGATTGGGAGTTTAATCAATTTCCATCCAAAGCCAAGCTGATAAAAGGCTGGGATTGGATCATCCCATGTAAAGTCTGCGTAGACCTTTGACCCTCTCAGTGATTTACGCCAAGAGACAAAATTCAAACTACCTTCTTTCCTGTATTTTACAAATGAATCGAAATCCATATATCGATTTACCCATTTAATTCTTGGTTTAAAATCAGTTACCGGGCTGGGTTTTTCTTGCAACAGATCAAGATAGTTCAGGTAAGGGAAATTCATCCCGCATGCCGTAGAAAGGTAATTTTGCTGCCAGTAACGTGGATTTATCTCAATAAGCTTCAGCTTTTTATCCCTATTGTCAAATTTGAATTCGGCAGAACCAATGCCGGTAAATCCAATGTGGGAAAATAGTTTTCGGCCAAGTTCTATCAATTCAGGTTTGTGAATGCTTTCAACTACAGCACCAACACCAAAATGAATGGGATTTTGTCGGATTTTCTGCAAAGTAAATTCAGCTAATATTTTACCACTTGAAGTTGAATAACTGCAATATTTAAAATGGTTGGTATCAGGACCGTTTATCACTTCCTGTAAAATAACAGGAACTTTTTTTGAAACTATTTCTAAAGTCTTATCATGTAACGCATTAAAATCATTTACCAAAAATCCTTTAATGCTGCTATGTATTTCTTTTCTCCATGAGTTTACATCCTGACCTTTAATAAAAACCGGATAATTGATATTGTCGGGAAGTCTTTTAAAATCTGATAATTCGTTAACCAGCCAAGTAGCAGGTAAATCTATTCCGGCAATGGATGCAAGTTGGTACTGACTGTATTTATTGGCTATCCTTTCAATCAGTAAATGATCGGACATGTTAAACAGGAAATAATTTTTAAGGATATCCCTGTTTTTGGAAAACGAAATGAGAAAATCATCTGAGGTGAAGAAAGCAGGAATCTTTTTCTTATTCCCGGAGAATGTCATCTGTATCCATTCGATAAATTGATTCTCTTGTTCCAACGGATGAGGACATTTCAAAGGTAGAACATATCGCGAATGCCTGCCAATGTCTCTTTTGAAATCAATTCCAATCACCTTGATCCCGTTTTGGCCGAGGCTCCGAATTACTCCGAGACCGGTTTCGAACAAACCAAATACCAAAGCTGTAGGTTGTTTATTTGATTTCATTTATATATTATTGTCAAGTTTCTCAAAAACCATTTTACCATCTCGTTTAACTACATATGAAGGCTCAGAAATTACAACGCAATTTGGACCAATATTTCTGACAACCAATGCTCCTGGTCCGATGATTGAATTATCGCCGAGTTTTATACCCCCAATAATAATTGCACCAGTACTGATGGTGACAAAATAGAAGGCAGGAGAAGTGGAACATAAAGTATAATTCTAATGTAATGGAAAAACCTGACCGAGGCATTATAATTCATAGTATAATCAGTTCGATACTTAAAAATGCTTCCTGTTATTGTTCTTGAAATTATTATGTTTTGCTTTTATTCAACCACCTTACATACTCTCCCTTGTTCACAATCCAGATCTCTTCGCGGTGTTTATTGAGCCAATCAAAAAAAGGCGGCATAATTTGCTCCACAAAGATGGGATCAAAACTGGGATGAAACCACAGGTAAGCAACAGCATTGTGATGTAAAGCTCTTTTAAAAAGGGTAATATACCGGTTTATTTGTGCCTGAACAGACCACCCCGGGAAATAATCCAACTCCATTGTTGTAGAAAACTCCCATAATCCGTTCTCATGTTTAGTGGGGTAGCCAAGGATATTTGCATAATCTGTCCGGTAATTGGTAAAACCCATTTTTACAAGTGTTTCAAGGTTCCCGATGGTATGACCAGGATGCACGAATGATTCCATCTTATCAATTCCAAACCTTTTTGCGGCCTGATTGCAAGCTTCGATTTCTGCCCGGAATTGTTCAGGAGTGCAAACGCTATCACGGCAATCTATATGAGAAAACGTATGACAACCTATTTCGTGGTTTACGCCCGACTTGACTATTTGTTCGATCAGGTCAGGACAATACCAATTTGGATCCTCCTGGTAATTCGTACAAGGGTCATTTTCGAACCAATCATTACCGTTGTAGCGCCACCAGTCATTTTCGAAATGGGACAGGCGTGGGAGTTCGGGATGTGCGATGCCATTTACTTTCATGCATCTTTCAAGAAAGAGATGGCCAACAGTGAGCCAGGTAACAGGGATATTGTATCTTTCACATGCAGCCAGAATATTGGGAATGTTTTTTCGCTCTAACCGGGCTTTATATGAGGCTGTTTTCAAATGGCCTTCACTCTTTTTTACATATTGCCAGGCCCAGGCAAGTTCAAAATCGGAAGAAATTACAACAACTGCTTTATAGGGTTTCGGAATGTACCGCCTCCAATCTCGCTGCTTTTGTAACCTGGGGTTTCGTCCAAGATAGAAGTTGATTTGCTGGAGGTAAGATTTTAATTTTTGATTCATTTGTATTCAATGAATTGGTAAGACCGGTCAATGGAGTCAGGTTAAAATCCCTGTATATATGGAGTTTAGAGATTCAAGATGTTTTGTTTCATCAAATAATGAACGGCATAAAGTTTGAGCGTCATTACCCATTGTAATTCTTAAAGCCTGATTGTTCATGAGGAGCCTTGTTTTTTCAAAAAGTTCCTCTTTTGTTTTTACAATATAGCCGGTTATGCCATTTTTAATTATTTCATCATTCCCCCCCGTGGAAAATGCAATTGACGGTATTCCCCATACTCCTGCATCAATCAGCGCTATGGAGAGACATTCTTCCCTTGAAGGCAATATGAAAATGTCAAACTGAGCATAATATTTCGGAGTGCCCAATTGAAAACCTTCAAACCGGATTAAATCACTTACCTTAGCCTGTGTTGCTCTTCTCTGCAACTTCTCTTTTTCGGGGCCGTCTCCAACAATCAGAATTTCGAAACTATCGATATTTTTGCTCTTAAGCCATTGAGCTAACTCGATAAGATATTCAACCCGTTTTAATTCTATGATTCGACCTATAAAACCAATTTTGATTTTTTCTTCCTCTTTAACCTTTCCAGGAACAGGCGACTGTTGTGTTGAATTATACAGGATCGCACACTTATTCACCGGAAATCCATAATTTTCCTTTTGGTAATACTCCATCAACTCGGTATTTACAAAAAGAAGTTTTTTAACCTTCCTTAAATGTGAGAGCCATTTGAGGATGGATTTGCCCTTCGTTGGATTTTCATACCGGTGGGCGTGAAAATGCCAAATTACTGAATTGTCGGCAAAAAGACTGGCAATAGCTGAAATGACAGAACTGGCAAACAGATGCGCATGAATTATTTGTATCTTGTGCTGTTTAACCAGGTGAATCAGCTTAAAGGCTGTTGACAGATAATTCGATTTTTCAATCCGGATCAAAGTAACTTCTGGCAACAATTGCTCTTCTAATTTCCCGCCAAAAAAAGTGCCTAAATAAACTGTATGTTCCTGCGATAACATATTTGCATCGAGTAATGCCTGTTTTTCCGCTCCACCATAATTCAGAGAACTTATGAGTATCAATATGTTCATTTTCTTTGTCGGCGAATGGCTTTACTGTATATCGAAACCATTTTTGATGAAATATAATCCCAAGACAACTCCTTTATGCTTAGATTGCGAATGTTCTCACTCATGCTTTCAAGCAATTTTGAGTTGATGGT
>CAYHFJ010000276.1:0-3953 GCA_964355885.1 uncultured Flavobacteriales bacterium | reverse complement strand
GATCGGATGTCCAAGTGCGCGATCCCATGTTAGGGACGAGAGCACACCCGAGGCTCTGCTCACACCAAATAAGACCGTATAAAATTCATGTTCCTTCATTCCATAGTGCATGAGGAGTGCGCCGCTATGCGCATCCACATTTGGCCATGGGTTTTTAATTTTCTTGATACCCGAAAGAATGGGAGGAACAACATCGTAGAGCATGTGAACGATCCTGCAATTGATATCATCAGGCATATATTTTTTAGCAAATTCCATTTGAGCGACAAAACGAGGATCTGTTTTACGTAAAACAGCATGTCCATAACCGGGAACAACCTTCCCTTCGTTGATCGTTTTCATGACATAATCATGGATTTGATCCTTGCTGGGCAAATCACCGGCATAATAATCTCTTAAATCTAAAATCCACCTGACCACTTCCTGATTAGCAAGACCATGTAAGGGTCCGGCCAGACCATTCATGCCTGCAGCGAATGAAAGATAAGCATCACTCAAAGCAGAACCTACGAGGTGCGTGGCATGAGCAGAAACATTTCCTCCCTCATGATCGACATGAATTGTCAAGTATAAGCGCATCAAACGTTTCATATCGTAATCATCATAACCCAGCATGTGTGCAAAATTGGCTGCCCAGTCCAGCTTTGAATCCGGTTCAATATGCACATCATTTTTGTAAATCCGGCGGTAGATATAAGCTGCAATCCTTGGCAGACGTGCGATAAGATTCATCACATCTTCGTACATTGGATCCCAATAATCCTTTTTATTTAGTCCTTTGCGATAAGCATCAGCAAAAACAGATTCCTTCTGCAATGCCATCACAGCCATGCTGAATTGAGTCATTGGATGCATATTAGTCGGCAAAGAATCAAGCATGTCAAAGACATACTTTGGCACATTACTTCGGCGAGCCCAGGCATTACTCACATAATGAACATCGTCTTCAGTTGGTAACTCTCCGATTAACATCAGATAAAATATTCCTTCGGGTAAAGGTTCTCCATCACCAACTGCTTTGGGAAGTTTCTCTCTCAACTCAGGTATAGTATATCCACGAAACCGTATCCCCTCTTCCGGATCCAGTTTACTGGTTTCTGTAACCATTCCTATCATCCCTTTCATTCCACTATATACCTGTTCAACGGTATATTGTCCGATTACACTTGATCCATTTTCTTTAATGAATTCTTTTAAATCAGTAGCCATCGGAAGTGCCACTTGAGCAAATTTTTCTTTTAATCTGTCGGTTTTCACTATTGCGGTATTTAGTTCTGTGCTGTTAAAGAAACGAATTAATGATAGATCTATTTAATTGGACGCATTTGTTTATTCTTTTCCTTATTAATCTGTTTGTTATCTGAAACGAAATTCAACTCAGGGAAAACAAGAACTAGGCTTACCAGAAATCCCAAAACCACAACGATCCAAATTAGCTTTGTCCCAAGTTTTTTTAAGCTATGGACAGAAAAAAAAGATTGCTTTTTTTTCTTTTTTATTCTTTTACGAAGTCTGCCACTTCTTGGAGAAATTGAATACTCTCCGGTGGCAAGCTTATCTATTATATCCTGATCCATGATTTTATTAACAGGAAAATCCGTCCTTTGTTTTACTTTTTAGCTTTTGCAAATTTAAAATCTTTTCCGCCAAAATGTGCACTTTCTCCCAATACTTCTTCAATTCTCAACAGCTGATTATATTTAGCTATCCTGTCTGATCTGGAAGCTGAACCGGTTTTAATCTGACCTGTTTTGAATGCCACTGCCAGATCCGCAATAGTGCTGTCTTCGGTCTCACCTGATCGATGACTCATCACGCAGGAATAAGAATTACGATGAGCCATATTCACTGCAGCAAGGGTTTCTGTAAGCGTACCTATCTGATTTACTTTAATCAGAATAGAGTTGGCAATCCCTTCCTTTACCCCTCTCTCCAAACGATTAACATTTGTAACGAATAAATCATCGCCTACGAGCTGAACTTTATCTCCTAGCGATTTGGTCAAGGTTTTCCAACCATCCCAATCATCCTCATCCAGACCATCTTCAATGGATACAATTGGATATTTACTTGCCCAATCAGTCCAGAAGGCAGACATCTCTGCCGGGGTCAATTTGTCCCCGGTAGATTTTTTAAAGATATAATTTCCTGACTTCTTATCAAAGAATTCGGTAGCGGCAGCATCAATTGCAATGAAAATATCCTTTCCCGGAGTATATCCTGCTTCAGAAATCGCGTCTAAAACGGATAAAATAGCCTCCTCATTGGATTTCATGTCCGGAGCAAAGCCACCTTCATCACCAACATTTGTCGATAAACCCTTTTTCTTCAAGACCGCTTTAAGGTGATGAAAGACTTCGGTACCCATTCTCAGTGATTCTGAAAATGAACTGGCTCCAATGGGCATAATCATGAACTCCTGAAAGTCAATCTTATTGTCAGCATGAGCCCCGCCATTTAAAATATTCATCATGGGCACAGGAAGTACATTTGCGTCTATGCCTCCAAGGTAACGGTACAAAGGCTGACCTGTCTCCAGTGCCGCAGCCTTTGCACAGGCCAGTGAAACTCCGAGGATTGCATTGGCACCGAGGTTAGATTTATTTTCCGTTCCATCAAGTTTGATCATTGCCTCGTCAATCAAAGTCTGTTCTGTTACAGAATAGCCTTTAAGCTCCTCATTTATGGCTTTGTTGACATTATAGACAGCTTTTAAAACCCCTTTACCAAGAAATTTACTTTTATCCCCATCTCGCAATTCTACTGCCTCATGTGCACCTGTCGAAGCACCGGATGGAACCGCCGCTCTTCCTACTGCCCCGTTCTCTGAGTAAACATCAACCTCAATAGTAGGATTCCCACGTGAATCAAGAATTTGTCTGGCATGGATTTCAACAATAGCGCTCATAGTAAGTATTCAAGGTTTGACAAAAGTAAAAACTTAAAGAGATCTTTTAAAAAAAATTTACCCTCTTGTTAAAATTTTAACTTCGCATCATGGATAAAATTTATGCCGTCTCCAGCTTCCTGCGGCACAAGCTTTTGGGCAGTACGAGTCATGGTGTGCATTCTCCCTTTGTCTATGACCTGTTAAACAAGGTGATTCTTGATGAAACACCATACTATTTTTATGAAGATATAGAGTCTCTCAGATCAAAGCTTTTATTGGATGAAAGAGTCATAGAAGTACGTGATTTTGGGACGGGAGGGCAAGGTAATTCCAATCGAAAATTAAAAATCTCCCATATCTCCAAAAACTTTCTTCAGTCGAAAAGAAATGCACAGCTGATCTCAAGACTGGTTACATTCTTCAGGCCGGTGAACATACTGGAAATTGGCAGTTCCCTCGGTATTACGAGCCTTTATATGGCTATGCCCAATAGAAAATGCGAAGTCATTACGCTTGAAGGATGTCCGCAGACAGCCGCTGTTGCCAAAGAAAATTTTATACACTTAGGCATAGAGAACATTAATTTAATCACAGGGGAATTTGATATCACGCTACCTGAAATTCTTAAAAAATCCGATAAATTTGATCTGGTATATTTCGATGGTAATCACACCAGAGAAGCGACTCTCAGATACTTTGAATGGTGCCTCAGGAAACAGCACAGCCAGTCCCTTTTTATTTTCGATGACATTCACTGGAGTCGTGAGATGAGCGCGGCCTGGAAAATTATACTTAATCACCCGCGAGTTACTATCAGTATCGATCTCTTTCAGTTAGGTCTTGTCTTTTTTCAAGCCGGCGTACACAAACAACATTTTAACCTTAAATATTAAGAATGACAGCGTTTTCGGGACAAATTAATCGGCTACATTTGCATTACATTTTAAAATAATATGGCATTACTCGAATTAAAAAATATTTCACGCCACTATACACTCGGAACTGAAGTGGTAAAAGCTCTTCAGTCTGTTACACTTTCCATCAACAAGAGAGAATACATTGC
>CAYHFJ010000275.1:0-3954 GCA_964355885.1 uncultured Flavobacteriales bacterium | reverse complement strand
TCGATCTGGAACTCCTTCCCATGCGGTGAAGTCTGTCCCTGAACATTTATCGCCATTATTAAGACGACTATTGTAAGTGACAAGTAGCGCATAATATGTCTTTAAATTTGTAATTAATATACGTATTATTCCTGTCTGTCATAAGTTTATGGCATTTAGCACAAGCTACATCCTTATGGCCTCCATCCAATTTAAACCTGGAGGTATTGTGATTGAATTTTTCAGGTTTCCAGTTATCAAAACCATGACATTTTAAACAAACTACCTCATTATTCTTGCTAAATTGAGCACGATGGACATCAGTATGACAATTCTCACAATTTCCATCCAGACTATTAAATTTCTGACTAATTCCATTGTTGTTTTTCTGATCGAAATGGCATTTTCTGCAAGAAGTGGATACATGCTTTCCTTGAAGTTCAAAGGGAGTAAGTTTGTGGTCAAATTTTATTTCATTCCAGGCCAACACCTGATGGCAATTTTCACATTTTTGGGCGGGATAATACTTACTATCAATTAAGTCTTTGTGAATGTCCTTGTGACAATCAACACATTTTTCACCTATACCTTTGAAATTCCAATCTTTCTCTTTTCTATGGCAATCAAGGCAAGGAATAGCTAAATGGGCTCCCTCCAGCTTAAATTTGGTAAGGTTATGCTTCTCTGTTGTATAAGAAAATTGCGTGAACCCAGTTACATCATGACATTCTGAGCAATCAGGCGATTTGCCACCTTTACTGAATTGATTCTTATGGTAATCCTTATGGCAATCCGTACAATTTTCATGCTTTATTGCGGCTGTGAAGTTGGTTTTGTGGCAGGTCTTACAGGCAACCTGAATATGTTTTCCTGTCAATTCAAATCCAGTCTTGCTATGATCAAACTGCCCAATGCTTTTTACCGACTTAAATGATTCCTCCCCATGACATTGCATGCAATTCTGACCAAATTTATCTTCGTGGGGATCTTTATGACAACTTACACAATTTTGAAACTGCAGTCCGGTGAATTGCTGGAAATTTTTTCCATTTCGAGTGTTTTTGGGATGGCATTTTTCGCAAGTAACTTCAATATGTTTGCCCTTTAATTGATATTTTGCTTTGGCATGGTTAAATTTAGTTGCAGGTTTAAAAGCATCGTAATTGTGACAATTTAAGCAGTTTTCCGGCAAGGTCTTCTGGTGAAAATCTTCATGACAGGCAAGGCATGCATCGCTTAATCCCAGAAAAGTTTCATGCTTGTTCTTTAATTGAAGATCAGAAATATTTGCAATTTTGTGACAATCAGCGCAGTCTTTTTTTGCATGCTTTCCTTCAAGTTTATAGCCGGTATCATTATGATCAAACTTATTCTTAATCAGGTGGACAATATCATAATTCCGACCATAATGCTCACTATGGCAGATAATACAATCTTTGCTTTTTACCTTGGAAGAAGCATGAAATCCCTTGGATTCATTTAATCGTTTCTTGACCTCCTTGTGACAGTCCAAACATTTTTCGTTTGACACTTTCGCTCCTAAGGTATGACATTGGGTGCAGTTAGACATTCCTTCAAGGTGAGCATGAACTTTTGAAAGTTCACCAGGCGAAATTTGAGATTTCCCAGGCAAAGAAATTGCCAGGAAGCAAATTATAACTATTATTCTATATACAAATCTCATTTTCGCTTAAATCAAATCAATTTCCAATAAAACTACTTTTCGTGTTTAAGGATAGGTTCTCCAAATTTTTTGGTGATCCTAATGCCTATTTTTTCAAGAAACTGTGTAGGCAGTTCTCCTCCTGCAAAAATGTAAACAAGATCATTTTCGAGAACAACCTCTTCCTTAATATCAGACATAAACAATTTAACCTGATGGTCTTCAATTGAAGTTATATTTGAATTAAAGAGCATATTTACAGATTTGTTGGCAATCGCTTCTCTGATCTTTTCATTGTTTTTTGGCTTAATTCGTCCAAATGAATCGCTTCTGTATGAAAGCGTTACTTCATTTTCGTCTGTCAAAAGCAGGGCAGATTCGATGGCTGAGTCTCCTCCTCCAACAACCAAAACTCTCTTCCCAATTATAAGTTCCGGTTCCAGCAACCGATAGGCCACTTTCATACTCTCTTCTCCTTTAACATTCAACTTGCGGGGAGATCCTCTTCTTCCAATGGCAAGCAAAACTTTACGGGAGGTAAACTCCTGACCATCCAGCGTTTTTGTTAAAAAATGATTATCAATTGGGGTAATGGACTCAACTTTGGCATTTTCCCGAAGATCTATATCATTATTAGTCAACACTTTTGTCCATAGATTCAAAAGTTCCAATTTACTGGTTTCAATCAATCTAACTTTTCCATGTAAGGGTAAATCCATTGCTGATGTCATGACAATCTTAGCACGTGGGAAAGTAAAGACTGTTCCACCCAAACTATTCTGTTCAAGGGTTAAAGCGTTGAGCTTATTTTTCTTTGCAGCAAGGGAGGCAGCAACACCAGCTGGACCACCACCCACGATAAGCAGGTCATATTGAGCATCAACTGTTTTGTCAAGTTTTTTCATCAGGTTTTCAACAGCCTGTTTGCCCTGTTCTACAGAATTCTTGATTAATCCCATTCCTCCCATCTCACCTGCAATATAAACTCCGGGAACATTTGATTCAAAGGTCTGATCGACGTGAGGCAATTCAACACCTCTCTTTTCAGTACCAATAAAAAGCGTGATGGCCTGAACCGGACAGGCATGAAAGCAAGCTCCATGTCCAATGCAATGAGAGGCATTGATAATTGTAGCTTTCCCATCTTTTATCCCGATGATATCCTTCTCGTGGCATGCAGTGATACATGCTCCGCTCTTGATACAACTGTTTACATCAATCACAGGATGGAGAGTAACAGGTTCATGTATTCCCTCTTCAATAGCCAGGGCAATCTTGGCTTCGACAATACGTGATTCCCTCTTTTGCTTGAGAACATACATACTAATAACGGCAACAATGAAAATTGCAGCCAAAGAATAAATAACTAAATTTTCTATAAGTACTTCCATAACTAAAAAATCCATTTATAACCAAAAGTAACAGAAACAACCACATGAATTATCATGACTACCAGCATGACAACAGCAAATGGCAAATGAGCCACATGCCAATATGCAAATAGCTTTTGCATAGTAACCAATCGCTCAATTCTCTTTTTCAGACTTAACTGACTTTTAAAAATTCTAATAATTCCCCTTGCTTTTTTTGCGGGAAGCTTTTGGGTTTTTAACTCCTTCCGCAAATTCTTAAAAGCCGCCCGCTCCTCTTTACTTCTGCCGAAAAAACTACTTTTTTCCTTCGATTGGCTTGGGAGTCCATCGATAAGTTCGTAAATGCTTTCGTCCAAAGTAACTGATTGCCTTAATTGTTTGTTCATTTCAATTTTTTGATCTTCCAATTCAAGCAAAGTGAGCTCTTGACCTTCAATTGATCTGGGAATTTGGAGATATATATAGCGTCCAATTATTCCACTTAAGAAAACTGCAACCATACTCCAGAAACTTACAGCTACAATTCCGCCAAATTTAAACGTGGTGTGAAATAGAATTAAAAAAGGACCTAAGGTGCAGAGAAATATGTGGAACTCCAGCCAATGCTTTAATATCCCTATTCTGGAAAATTGATGAAATCGTTTCCTGATCAAATACGTGAAAACACCTATTAAAATAAGTAAAGAACCAACAATCCCCAAGCCATGGCCAACAAAACCACTTGCTCTAAAAGACTGATTTAGGGGATGAAAATGTCTCTCCTCGATAGGAATAGAATAATAGTTATAACCAAGGTATAACAACACTATAATTATGCCGGTAACGATGGCAACTAATGCGGAGATAACGATTTGATGTATAGTAGAATCTTTTAATCTCATGGCAACAAATAAGGGATTGTTAACATTCTTTCTACCTGTAACTTGATGAGTGAAGTTA
>CAYHFJ010000274.1:0-3959 GCA_964355885.1 uncultured Flavobacteriales bacterium | reverse complement strand
TAATTGTTTATATTATTTATTGCTCAATTTTGGTAGATTGCAATCCATTTCCCTGTTATCACTGTGGCTGCCAGTTGCCGGGAACAAGGCACATCTATTGGCACATTCGATATATATATCATAAGCATATGATTGCCCCAAAAAAAGGTCACGCATTGCGAATGGTCGGTTAAATGGGATTCATTTCAACATTTAATGTTGGTGGGCTATTGAAGAAAGGCGTGAAATCGAATGATTTCTCGTATTTTTGCCACGCAATCTGACAAGATAAATTGAATACAACTAAATTAAAATATTCTGGCATCCTGCTATTGGCAGTTTTGTTTTTCGGTTGCAATCCTACAAGACGAATCCCAGAAAATTCTCACCTTCTGATGCGTAATACCATCATTACGGATACGAATGCCATTGAAAAGGAACGACTTTACGCACTTTTGAAGCAAAAGCCAAACAGAAAAATACTTGGAATTTTTCAGTTTCATCTGAGCATGTATAATCTGGGAAATCGTGGGAAGGAAACTAAATTTAAAAACTGGTTGAAGAGTATTGGTGAGGAGCCTGCAATTCTCGATAGTAACCAGACGCAACGCTCCAAAAACCAGTTGCGTCTCCTGTTCTATCAAAAAGGTTTTTTTCATGCTGATGTTAAGGACTCAACAGTCTACCATAAAAAGAAAGCGAGGGTTTTCTATAAAATAAGGTCGGATGTGCCCTATGTGATGAGAAATATCCGGTTTGACACCAAGGATCCGAACATTCAATTGTACATGGAGTTTATTCGGCAAACAACTCTACTCAAAACAGGTGCGCCATACGACGAAGAACTTTTGAATGAGGAAAGGGATCGCATCACTTCCGCGATGAAAGATCGTGGTTTTTATTATTTCGGCAAGAATTATATTACCTATGAAGTGGACAGCTCACTGGGAACTCATCAGACAGACATAGCATTATACATCAACCGTATTAATGAGAATGTAGATCCGGAAATTAGTGCGAACAAACCAATAACAATTCATCATCCATTCAACCTGCAAAATATCTATGTCAGAACCGACTTCAATCCACGCGATCCTACCAGTACGGCATCTGTAGACACTACCATCGTAAATGGAATTCATATCTTATCAACCACTTCAAAACATATTTTGCGTGATGAAATGTTGGTTGACAATATTTTCATTAACCGTGGTGACCGGTATTTGCAGCGTGATCTCGACTACACATACAAAAGATTACAAGATCTAAATGTTTTTAAATTTATAAAAATACAGTTCAATGAAGTAGCGAGGGACGAGGAGCAGGAAGAGTATCTACTGGATGTCATCATCCTGCTTACACCGATGGATCAGCAGGATTTTACTACTGAGGCGGAAATCACTAACTCAGGATCCAACCTTGGTATTGCAGGAAGTTTTGGATACAGAAATAAAAACTCGTTCCGCGGAGCGGAGGTTTTTGAAATGAAAATAAAAGGCGCACTTGAGGCATTACCCAATTTGAGTGATAGTGTCGACGATAAAAAATTCTTGTTATTCAATACCTATGAAGTAGGACCTGAAGTTTCTCTCACATTCAAAAAATTTCTACTCCCTAATTTTATTGTTAAAAACACTTCGCGTTATTATAATCCCAGAACCGTACTTTCGGCAGGTTTTAATTTTCAAATCCGTCCGGATTACAGAAGATCCTTGTTGAACGTCTCTTTTGGATATCATTGGCAGGCCTCGCGCACTCAACGCTGGATGATCTTTCCTGTTAACATCAATTCTGTGAGCGTGGATCCGTCACCTGCATTCCAGGCACGACTGGATAGTTTGAATGACCCCCGCCTCAGCTACAGTTATGAGACGCACCTCATACCCAGCGGTCGTATCAGTTGGATTCTAAACACCCAACCGGCAAAAGGCAATAAGAGTTTTTTCTTTGTTCGGGGAAATCTGGAATTGTCAGGTTTAATTCTCCGGTCACTTGCACCAACACTTAATCTTGACAAAGATGAACATGGCAGTTACAAAGTATTCGGGATTCCGTTTTCACAATATATTAAACCCGATCTGGACGTCAGTTATCATCACCTTCTTGACCATAATAATACTTTGGTATATCGTATTGCGTCAGGAATCGGATTTCCATTTGCCAATTCTACCGCGCTTCCATTTGAAAAAAGTTTTTTTTCAGGTGGCGCCAATAGCATCCGGGCATGGAATGCGAGAACAGTTGGTCCCGGATCATACCAAAGAGTATTTGGCATCATTGAACAAAGCGGTGATATAAAAATTGAGGCAAATATTGAATACCGTTCTTTCCTATTCAGAGTGTTGGATGGGGCACTACTGGAAGGGGCGGTGTTCGTTGACGCGGGAAATATCTGGACACGAAATAATGATGTTTTACGGCCTGGTTCTCAATTTGAGTTCGAAAACATGTTCAAAGAAATGGCTATTGGAGCGGGACTGGGTCTCCGTTTTAACTTTTCATTCTTTATCCTGAGGCTTGATGGGGCTGTTAAATTAAGAGATCCAGGACTTGATTTGAGTGAGCGATGGGTATATCCAAACCAAAAATTTGTGATCGGAGATATTGTTCCCAATCTGGCCATTGGTTACCCTTTCTGATCTGATAAAATCAGTTATTTAATCCTTGATTCAACAAAATCCCATACTATATAAAAGAAGAACAATCTATCACATAAGATTGGTTAATACTTAAAATTGAAAAAAAATTCTTATCTTACATTCTTAATCATCAAATGCACCTTAATAAATATTCCATGAAAAAAATTTCTGCCGTATTGCTTTCATATATTCTCTTTATTTCCTTCGCTTGTTCTGAGAATAAATCTTCGACTGAAAGTAATGAAGAACTTTCAGGTCAGGCCATGCAAGTCACATCGGATACCCCAGGCGTTCAAACTGCTATCGAGTCCCAAACACAGTCAAGTCCTGAGATATTGCAACAGTCGGCACCGGTTCAATCTGTTCCGGTTAACAATGGTGAAAAGTTGAATCCTGCACACGGACAACCGGGTCACGATTGTGCTATTGCAGTTGGGGCTCCATTAAATTCCGCTAAATCCATCGGTTCGCCTGCCATTCAACCGGCTAATCAGAATCCGGTGACTGTCCCTGCACAATCATCACCCACAATGACTATTCCCAATAATCAGACACCTGCAGGAACTCCCGGAAAAGTAAATCCTGCACATGGTGAGCCGGGGCATGATTGCGCGAAGCCGGTCGGTTCTCCACTCTGATAAAAAGCAGCTGATTAAAAGCTTTTCAATTTTCAATTTTCTCTGTTAGCTTTGCCTTCCACAAAGAATACTAATATTATGTCATCAAAGAAAATTATCGAATTATTAGGAGCAAGTGCAGACAGCCTCCTCAATCATACCTGTAAGACTGTCAGCAAAGAACTTTTACATTTACCGGGAGCGGATTTTGTAGACAGAGTATTCGCGGACAGCAATCGTTCCATTCCGGTAATTCGCAGTCTTCAGCAAATTTATAACCATGGACGACTTTCCGGTTCAGGTTATGTTTCTATTCTGCCTGTTGATCAAGGCATTGAGCATTCCGCGGGTGCATCTTTCGCTCCAAACCCTGCCTATTTCGACCCAGAAAACATTGTGAAACTCGCTATCGAAGGTGGTTGTAATGCTGTTGCATCAACTTTCGGAGTATTAGGATCAGTTTCCAGAAAATACGCTCACAAAATTCCTTTTATTGTTAAAATAAATCATAACGAATTCCTGAGTTATCCAAATAAATACGACCAGATCATGTTTGGTGATATTGAGGATGCATGGAATATGGGTGCGGTGGCAGTAGGAGCGACAATCTATTTTGGTTCCGATGAATCTGCCCGACAGATTCAGGAAGTGAGTGAAGCCTTTGCATTTGCCCATGAACTTGGTATGGCTACCATACTTTGGTGTTATATGAGAAACAGTGAAT
>CAYHFJ010000273.1:0-3973 GCA_964355885.1 uncultured Flavobacteriales bacterium | reverse complement strand
CTCGAATTGGAAATTACATTATTGATTTAGTGACCGGTACTTGGAAAAGCTCTGCCGTATTTGATCAGATTTTTGGTATTAGAAAAAATTACTTGAAAGATGTTAAAAATTGGATTAAGTTAATTTCACCAGATCATAGCGGGAATGTGTTTAATGTTTTTAAGGAGGTATTAAAAGAGAAAAAGCTCAACAATAAAAAACGGTTTGATGTAAGTTTTAAAATCATTCGACAAAACGATAGTGCTGAACGTTGGGTGACTGTTTTAGGTGAATTTCAATTTGATGAGAATGGTGTTCCAACTCACATGTTAGGAACGATGCAGGATATTACAGATAGAAAATATACTGAAGAAGCATTGATCAAAGCAAAAGAGGAGGCTGAAGAATTATTGAGTATTAAGCAAAACTTCTTGTCTAATATGAGCCATGAAATTCGAACTCCAATGAATGCTATTGTCGGTTTTACGCGTTATTTGAAAGAATCTAAGTTAGATAAAGATCAAATGGAGATGATGCAAGCAATTGATTTTTCGGGAAAAAATTTATTGGTAATTGTCAATGATATCCTCGACTTTTCTAAGATTGATGCAAATAAAATGGTTTTTGAAAAAACAGATTTTAGTTTAGCTCATTCGTTGAAAAATACGTTGAATTTAATGCAAATCAAAGCGGAAGAAAAGAAGCTTTCTTTGGCAGTTTTCAGAATCAGATAATATGGATCGCCCTTCTTTTTATCAAAAAACTTCATCGAATATGAGGTTATCCGTCTATCTTAAATTGATTAATTTATTGAATTACCAAATGGATCTTTTCCCTTTGAGGAAAAGGAAAACATAAGTTCTGAAAGATATTTTGCGGAAAGGATGATGTCATATTTGCTGACCTGGAACGATTCGCCAGCAGACAAGGATGAAATAAAAAACGAGCCCTGTACTGCAAATTCAGGCTCGAAGGTTAATTGGACATTCAGGTTTTGATAATCATTTCCAGACTTATTGGTGACAATGAATTTTCGGATAATTGGAACGTGATTCTGATGAAGTGAAAAATTGATTACCGGGGAATAAACGAAATCAACCGATAATTCCTGCTGGCCATTTGTATTCATAATGATTGTGTAGTGAGCGACTTTGTTATTTTCAAAGGTGGATGTTTATTTATATCCTTCTATATCAATAAACCGATCATCAATCCCCGAATACAGAACATCCCGAACTGTTGCATCCCAGCGTTCAAGAGCCGCATCAAGACGCTTGCTGGTTCTTTCCTTTGAAGCCGGAAAACCTTCGCCAACAAAAACAACATATTGGTCATAAAACCAAAACCTTCGTCCATTGATAAACCACATCATAAAAAGGTACTCAGATCCTCCCCGGTTCTGGAGACCCAGGCATTGGAAACCTTCAGGTAAAGTTGTCTCTGCAAATAGTTTTGAACCGATTGAGGAAATCCATCGTTCCCCAATCAATTCAGGATGCGTGCAAAGCCCGGTGCCTATGCCAAAGCCATTGTCGAATGGTTTGATCCCGGCGATGATGCGGGATTGAATCTGTGGCCAGTTGGAGTCGATGTATTTCATTACATGTGCGACATTCGGGCTGAGTTTGTTATTCATGGTCAATTATTTCAGGTTAGACGAATAAAGGTATCATTTTTTTGAATAACAGCCAGTTGGTGCGTTAATGTTATATCTGTAAAAAAATAATCTCACCAGAAGTGCTTCCGAGAACAAGATTTTCATCGTGCATTGAATAACAAGAAATGTTATCACTGGTAAAATAGCGGGAAATTTCTGTTCCGCTTTCAAGGAGAGATTTACTCGTAAAGTACTCAGATATTTTTCTTGAATTACCCATAAGGCAATTGAATTTCAAACGTTTGATGAATTCAAGTTATTTTTTTTTAAACAGTTGCCAAACCCAATAACTAAAAGGGCATAAAATAATCATGAATATCATGTATTCAAGGTAAGTCTTGGCAAACACATACCTTGCAAGGAAATATACCGGTACCAGGAATCCAACACAATAACTGTAAAAAACAAATGCGGCAGTATCGGAAAAATTTTTCAACCATTTTTCAATCTGTAGCAGGATCATGGGGTATAATAAGTTTGTTGATAAAGAACGTAATAAATTCATTTTCTAATACAAAGCAATGTAATTTATCTTTCGTTCAACAAATTGGCATCCCTTTAAACATCTTGTGATAATCTTTGAAAACCAATTAGGCCTTTCTTTAGTATCCATTTTGCAGGAACACATGATGAACCCATGGATGCGAATGATTTTCCCACCCTGGCCCAGTATCCACAAAATAGCAATCATCGCTTTGATCGAGATGCGCATTGTCCGGGACTTTTGAAAACGGCATTCCTGCTATTCTTCCAGGAATGAGTTTATTACTTTGAAGAAACATTATCTGGTCGCCGTTTTTGAAACGGCATTGGTCAGGGCTGCGACCATAAAATGGCGTCATATCCGTCCCGTCGCACCCGCCGATCAACTCGCCGGTGTTATCGTAAACCCACTCCCCCTCAATTTCACTCCCAAGGTCAATCAAATACTTCTTCACTTCAAAGATTCTGAAGGTGATGTCATCGTTAAAATACCTGGGCTTCACTTCTCCCGAAAAAGCCTCCCGGATAAATTTTTCAAGAATTTCAATGGTCGAGAAGTAACCCAATGTTGCTGATTCAAGCTCAGCAGGCAACAGGAGAGTCCCTTCATGCCAGCGAACCATCAGTTTATAGAGTGTTTTTCTTTCCATAAATCAGTTGTCAGAATGGCAGGCCATCGTCGTTGCACCGCTCAGGGTCTACTAACCGGGTAAAGGTGATTCTCTTTTTTACAGCCGCCGTTGCGATGAGATTCTCCAGATCGGCTCCTTCATTCATGATGATTTTGATCTCTTTTCCTGAGGGAAGTTTTACAGGGTCAGCCACCGTTGTAAACATGAGCTTTAATTGTCCTTTGATCATTTTTGGCAGTATCAGGCTGCCCGGCAATTTACAGCATTCAAATTCAAGCGATCCATTAAATTTATCTGGCAACCCAAACCCTTCCGGGATTTCCATTTCATTAAAGCTTAGTCGTTTTAAATGGGAAGTGGAAATCTTAAAGTTTTTAGGAAGTTTGCAGTTAATGAACTGAGCTTCCTCAAGGCCATCGGCAGGTAGCCTGAAATCAACGGGAAATGTGCATTCAATGGCAGAGAATTTCCTGCAACTTCTCGGCATGAAAATGTTGGGTGATAATTTCACCCCCGCAAGGGTAAAATTTCCTGCTATGCCGGCAGGAAGGATTGCCCCCTGCCCTACATTAGCTTCGCTTATTGACAGTTCACCCACTTCGGCAGGGAGTTGAAAACTCTTGTCAATGTTGATCATCCACAAATCGAGGTGTCCGGGGAAAACAGCTGGAAATGATAGTGAGGTCGCATGGACACAACCTTCAATGCGTAAAGTTGAAACCAAAATTTGCGCGAAATCAATATTGCTGCCGAACGAACTTGCGATGAGGGTAAACTTATTTATTGTTCGCGGAATCTCCCAGGTAGGAGGAATGTTGCAAAACTGAATTTTAAATTCCCCTTTAATTACCCCGGGGAGTTGAGCCTTTTCAGGCAGAATGGAATGGTTGAATATGAGGTCACCATAAATAACTGCCGGGAATAATAGTCCTTGGGGGATATAGGGTTGTCCATCTAAATTCATCGTCCCTGTGAAAATATTATCCAATTTCAAAAAGAGTTCCCAGCAGTTTAAGGGTGCCAGAATTTGCACATTATTGGCGTACCATGAGCCATTGCCAGCAGATTCAACATTGGAATTACTGTCGATCTTTACAGGATAGACAAAAGGTTCTGAAAACTCACGGAAAATCCCTACCAAGTCGGCAATCCTAATGCGGGACCTTGCCTTTCCCATTATTTTTTCTCCAAATGCTGATTTATCATGTAAAATTTTCCCTTC
>CAYHFJ010000272.1:0-3998 GCA_964355885.1 uncultured Flavobacteriales bacterium | reverse complement strand
TCAATCCGGGGCATATACTCGAGGGTGGGGTAGATCAATTCAGAATTAATGGCCCACTGAATGTCGGAATTAAAAATCAGCATTCATTAAAAGCGGAAATCGTTCAGGCCTATCCTAACCCATTTAATTCTAGTACCGATATTCGTTACACCAACCTCAGTAAAAACTCAGAGAATTTCTTGGAGCTAATTGATGTCATGGGCAAGGTGCATGAGAGATATAAACTTGCTGAAACAAGTGGAGAAATTTCGGTCGCTAAAAATGTAAGCCCGGGTGTATATTTCTTGCGAATTCATTCTTCCAAAGGAATCTCAACTTCTTTCAGAATCGTCAAACAAAACTAGGAAGGAGAATGGCCAGGACTTCCCTTGCCAGTACCGTTTTTTTTGCGCTTCAAATGAATATTCTTTTCTTTCGTTCATGCATTGATTTTGAGTGGGAAAGGATTAGAAAATTGATTACCTTTGCATGCTAATGATACGAAAAAACTGGTTTATATTGCTTATTTTCAGCATGTTACTTACAAGCTGTAGTAATTACAACCGTATTCTGAAAGGCACAGATATGGATGCGAAAATGGAATCCGCAATCCGGTATTATAATAAGGGCGATTATTATAAGGCTTTGCCCTTGTTTGAAGAGCTGACTACAGTGTATCGCGGTACCCGTAAGGCTGAAAAGACCTACTACTATTACGCTTATACGAATTATCGTTTGGAAGATTATCAGGCAGCTGCCTATGATTTTGATAATTTCACGAAAACATTTCCTACAAGTGAATTCACTGAAGAGTGTGCCTTCATGCGTGCTTTTTGTTACTATCAGGACTCACCTGAATTCTCTCTTGACCAAACGAACACCTATACCGCTATCAATGAACTGCAGCTTTTTGCAGACAAATATCCATACAGTACCCGAATTGAAGAATGTAATAAATTGATAGATCAGCTCCGTGGAAAATTGGAGACCAAGACCTACGAAACGGCAAAGCTATACTACAACATGGAATCATATAAGGCTGCCATGACGACCTTTAAAAATTTACTGCATGATTTTCCTTCGACCCAGTACAGAGAGATTTCCTTGTTTTTGACATTCAAAGCAGCCTATTTATACGCGGAAGGTAGTATTGATGCAAAACGTGAAGGAAGATACAACGATGCCCTCAGGTCATACGGGGAATTCAACCTTTCCTTTCCTGAAAGTAAATTCATGAAAGAAGCTATTGACATCACCGATCAGATTAAAGAAAAGCTTGACAAAATCCCGGGCGACGGGGTTAGTGCTATAAATTAAAAACCAATAATTCTCCATACCATGAGTTACAAATCAGATGTTACTACTACAATAACACGTAATATTCCCGAATTCGATCAGGAGACAGGAAACTTGTATGAATCTCTCGTCATTATCGCGAAACGTGCGAATCAGATCTCCTCAGAAATGAAGGAAGAATTAAATGCAAAATTGTCCGAGTTCAATACAGGCTCAGATAATCTGGAAGAGATATTTGAAAACCGCGAACAAATCGAGATCTCAAAATATTACGAGCGTCTCCCTAAACCAACTCTGATCGCTATTCAGGAATTTCAGGAAGATAAAATCTATTTCCGTAAGCCTTCGAACGAAGAAATCATCTGATATTAAAATTATTTTTATTTGTCAGATAAAAATCCAAGACCTCCGTTTTGGATTTTTTTAATTCAGCTGTTCTGAAGAACTTTTAAAATCATGCAAGGGAAAAAAATAATCATCGGTGTAACGGGAAGTATTGCTGCTTATAAGTCAGCATTGCTCGTTCGTCTTCTCATCAAAGCAGGTGCTGAAGTAAAAGTGATCATGACCCCCTCGGCAAAAGATTTTATCACACCTCTGACATTGTCTGTATTGTCTAAAGAAGATGTATTATCAGATTCCTTTGAAGACAAATCAGGTCGCTGGACAAATCATGTTGAGCTTGGACTTTGGGCTGATTGTATTGTCATTGCTCCTTTGACAGCCAATACTCTGGGAAAAATGGCTGCCGGTATATGTGATAATTTATTATTGATGACATACCTTTCGGCTCGTTGTCCGGTCTTCATCGCACCGGCAATGGATCTGGATATGTGGAAGCATCGCTCCACTCAGGAAAATTTAAAGCTTGTACAAACCCGCTCCGTCAAACTGATTGAACCAACAGATGGCGAACTTGCAAGTGGACTAAGCGGTGAAGGAAGAATGGAGGAACCGGAAAAAATAGTTAAGGTGCTTTCAGAGTATTTTAATAAAAGTCTTCCCTTCAATGGCATCAATGCTCTTGTTACTGCCGGTCCAACATACGAAGCAATTGACCCCGTCCGTTACATAGGAAATCGTTCCAGCGGAACCATGGGCTTTAAGATAGCTGAAGAACTTGCTAATCAGGGTGCAAACGTTACTTTGATTACAGGACCTTCATCGTTAAAAAATTCTAATGAACGAATTATCAGGCTGGATGTTGAGAGTGCTGAAGAAATGCTGATTGCCTGTCGTCAACATGCACCTGATTCAAAATTGATAGTAATGTCAGCCGCGGTTGCTGATTACCGCCCTGCTAAAGTTTCTCAAATAAAAATAAAAAAAGAAAAGGAAATTCCTGAGATTCCATTGGTTCCAACTACTGATATTCTTGCTGAGATGGGAACAAATAAAAAGCCAGGACAATTTATTGTAGGATTTGCACTGGAGACGGATAATGAATTGGAAAATGCTAAGGGAAAGCTGAAAAATAAAAATCTTGATTTTATCGTTCTAAATTCTTTGCAGGAAAAAGGTGCGGGATTCGGACCGGGTACAAATAAGATCAGTATAATAAACAGTTCCGGTGAAGTAACTTCTTATGACACAAAATCAAAAACAGAAGTGGCAAAGGATCTGGTTCACTATCTGATGAATCATATAAATCTATAAATTAAGTCGAACGAGTTCTTATGCTGAAAAGCGATGTAGTTCACCTGAGATTTTAAAATATTATTTACATGCACAAATTGCCAAAGAAAATTTTTGTCTGCCTGTTCAGCATTTTTGCATTGAATCATGCAACAGCGCAGGAACTGAATTGTTCAGTTTCAGTCTTGTCACCGCAAATTCAAGCCAGCGATAAAACTATATATGAAACCCTGCAAACATCAATACGGGAATTCCTCAACAACCGTACTTGGACCAATGATCAATTCCTAAACCTTGAAAGAATTGAATGCAGCATAGTTATCACCATTTCTGAACGTGTATCTGTTGATGATTTTAAAGCCAACATTCAGATTCAATCACGTCGTCCTGTTTATAAATCTTCTTTCAATTCACCTTTATTCAATCACCAGGACAACGATTTAACCTTCAAGTATATTCAGGACCAGGTTCTGGAATTTGATGAGGCTAATCTCAATTCAAACCTGACTGCCGTCCTCGCTTATTATGCCTACCTGTTAATCGGACTCGATTACGACTCTTTTTCTCCGGAAGGAGGGACCCCCTATTATGTAAAAGCGCAAACAATCGTTAACAATGCCGCACGATTACCTGACCGGGGATGGAAGGCATTTGAGAGTTCAAGAAATCGTTATTGGATTACAGAAAACTTATTGAATTCATCATTCAGTCCGCTCAGAGCTACCCTTTACAATTACCATCGAAGAGGATTGGATAAAATGACAGATAATTCTCTTGAAGCCCGTCAGGCCATATCAGAAAGTATCAAAGAATTAAGAAGAGTGTATTCGGACAAACCCAATTCATTCTTAATGCAGGTGTTTTTTAACGCAAAGGCTGATGAGATCGTGAATGTCTATTCCCAGGCTCAACTGGATGAAAAAAATCAAGTTGTTCCGGTTTTATCATTGGTAGACCCTGCCAATTCCTTGAAGTATCAAGCAATACTTAAAAGCGAGATTAAGTAATTAAATAAGTAATTAAATTATAGTTTAAAACAATTAAGTTAAAAGAATACTATGGCTTTGAGATGTGGAATTGTGGGATTA
>CAYHFJ010000271.1:0-4024 GCA_964355885.1 uncultured Flavobacteriales bacterium | reverse complement strand
CAGGTATTCGATTGATTCTTTAGACATACTCCACCTCTTTTAAGATGTATGGACCGATGTAAGGACTTAATCCATTTTCAGTAACAATATCAAGTTTGCAGCCTTTAAGTATTTCCTCCAGATAGTTACAAGCATTCATATAATTCTCAAAAGTTTCCAGATCAGAACGGAAATCAATCAATATATCCACATCACTATCACTATTTGCTTGATTTTTAACGACAGAACCAAATAATCCAATGCGTGTAACTCCGAATTTATTCAATTCAGATTTACTATACTTTAGTTTGCTCAATATTTCCGCCTTTTGCATAATGATTTGAGTTTCAACAAATATATTAATTTTTAAAGGTTTATCGACAATTTTTGGGGTATCTTCGTTTCAATTTCACTTTGAATAACATTAACAAATGAATTCCTCCGATAATATTCAGCGACTATTACAACAGAAGATTGACCAGTACAAAGGTGTCATAACTCCTGAAATTCTGAATCGTTTCTCAAGTGAAGTAATGAAGGAAATCAACCAAAGATCACTCTCGTTTGCGGAAGGACTGTTCCCCGAACAATTACATGGTTTATTGCATTTCTTGTTTACAGAAAGGTCGATAGTCAGGTTGAATGCTTCTATCCCGGACGATGTTGCATTAAAATCACCCCTCCTAAATCTGTGTATCTGTTATTTGCAGATTATTCAGCGGGAAAAGGCAATAAAGTTGACCAAGACAGAAGCACTCCCCATGAAAATCGTAAACGAACTGTATTCGAAAGAATATATTTCAGAGAAGATTTGGACCTTGCCTGTTAAAGTTCGGACAGAACAAGATTCAATAAGTATTCAACTCGTTAAGATGATTTCAAAATTGGCTGGAATGACCAAGATGCTTCATGGAAAACTTTCGCTCACAGCTAAGGGAACCACCTTATTGAAATCCCCATCGAAATTATTGATCCTTTTTACCGAAACATTTTTTCTGCGTTTTGCCTGGAGCTATTTCGATATTTTCAAATCTCGGCAGGCTGCTCAATTCGGAGCCGGATATACTTTGGTGTTACTCGGAAAATACGGACAACATGAAAAGGAAGTTAATTTCTATGCTAAAAAATTTCTGGAGGCTTTCCCTATGGTGGCAGATGAGTTTGAATCCAGATTTTCACGTAGCCCGGAAGAAGTTTTTAGTAACTGCTATATTACCCGCACTTTTCACCGTGGACTGATGTTGCTGGGTATGGTCGAAACCCGTGAAACAGGAAACAGAATGGAAGGAACTCATCAGGAATGGGTGAAAACCACGACCTTATTTCATGATTTTGTAAAAATTTCATAGGCCTCCGATTAAAATAAACTGTAACAGTATCGATTTAATCAGACTGTCAAGTGGATGCGCCGGTTAAATTGGACAGTTTTTTCCAAAAGGTTTGAGTTCAAAACGTGATTTGGTGAGTGAGTGTATTTCCCATGTAAAATGTACGCAGATATACCTGTTGAAAATATTTTCTATTAATAAACCAAATGGGTACTTGGGCAAAACAAATTCAACCAATAATTTGTCCCTATTATGATACTGTATCTGAAAGACTACAACCATGTAATCAATATCAAACATGCGTATCTTTGAATCATGGTAATTAAGGACGAAATTTGTATATTTGAATATGATTAAGAATAAAAAAATATTGTTGAAAATTAAGCAGTTAGTTGGTTTAGCAGAACCAAATGCCACTGTTATTTTATTTGGTTCGCATGCCAGAGGGCAAAATGACAAACAATCAGATATTGATGTTCTTATTCTTGTTGATAACGACAAAATCACTTACTCTGATGAACAGAGAATAAAATATCCATTGTACGATCTTGAATTTGAAACAGGCAAGATTATTAGTCCGGTAATATTCAGCCGAAATGATTGGGAATCTCGTCATACGATTACCCCTTTTTACAAGAACATCAAAAAAGAGGGAATTTTGCTATGAAAGGGGACTCTGAAGATCTTGTAAAATATAGGATTAGCCGATCTTTGGAGACACTTAGAGAAGCTGATGCAATGGTTCAGAACGGATTTTGGAATGCTTCGGTTAATAGAATTTATTATGCTTGTTATTATGCAGTAAGTGCCCTGTTATTGAAGAAAAATATTGAAACTAATTCACACAAGGGGATCAGGCAGATGTTCGGGCTTCATTTTGTTCAATCCGGAATTGTTTCTAAAGAAGATGGCCGTTTCTTTTCGGATCTCTATGACAGAAGACAAACTGGAGATTATGATGATTATGTTTTATATGATGAATCAACAGTTTTAAGTTTATATAACCAAGCTCAGGAGTTTATTGGCAGGATGGTGAAATTAGTGTAACGTAACCTAACCCCCAAAATTGTCCCTTAAAAACACGCCAGGAAATCCGAGGGCACTGAAAAAGTATCCCTTATTAAAATAGTCTACTGAAAAAAAAGCTGTCAGTTGAAGACCTATCTTTCATCTGCCAGTTTTTTTCTATCAGTACGAATTACAAATTTTTATATCAAAAGTGCTTTGGGGTGCTTAATACGGGGTGTTTACTAGATATTTTTGTGGTATTTTAAGGTATTTGGGTTCGGCACCACCATTAGTTTATTAATTTGAGGATTCTTTTCAGGTTTACAGTAAAAATGGCCATTGCACCCTGCATTTGCATACTGGCTTTTCCGTACGAAATGGCTCTTGCGTATCCATGTACATTTTTCAATTCGCTATTTTTTGCTTCAATCTTATACCTGTGTTTTGCTTTTTCTTTGAAGTAATCAGTCTGTTGGAACTTCATTTGTTCCTTATGTTCATCAGATTTAATAGAAACAGAATAGGATTTTGTTCTTGCCCCAGGTTTATAACATCCGTTTTTTAATGCGCATGTTTTACATTTTTCAACATCGAAGAAATAGGTATCTGTTCGATTTTTACCGTTTACTTTCTTTACCTGAAGCATTTTCCTGATAGCCATGTGCCCAGCGGGGCATACAAACATTGCTGCATCCTTGTTGTAATCAAAGGTATTTTCTTGTTGACGGAAACCTTGCTCAATGGAGGGGATTAACTTTGAAACAATTTTTATCTCCTGCCCACCGGCCAACTTAAGGTTCTCCTTTCCTGAGTAGGCTGCGTCACCAATAATTGTATCTACCTCAATTCCATTCTCTTGGCTTACCTTAAGCAATGCTGGCAGTTCAGGACCGTCACCCTTTTCTCCGGATGTCACTACAGCCGCTGTAATAATACGTTCTTCTGTCATGGCTATATGGGTTTTGAACCCAAAAAAAGAGGAATCCGCTGTCTTATGGCCTGTTCTGGCATCAGGATCCTTTGAGAGCGTATAATGATCCTTAGTATCTTCAATAGTTTCCTTCAACAGGTTTAGCTTTTCTTTTACCTTTGGCATTGACCGCAGCACTTCATCTGATTCTATCTCCTTTTCAAGCTTGCCACAATAGGATAACTCATGCTCCAAATCATTGTCTTCATTCTTTTTAGGCATTCGTTCTTTCCAGCTCTCATCTGTAGAATAAACCACCTTGCGAAGTTGCCGGGCACGTTCCTTCAACACTTCGATGGGTGACAATGGGTTCGACCTGGAGAATGAATGTGTGGCGTCAACAATAATGGACTTCGATCTGATGATGCCCTTTTCTATGGCAATGGAAACGGTCTTGCTTATCAGAAGGTTCAGCAAGTCCGTATCCTTCAACCGCAGCTTCCTGAATTTGGTAAGCGAACTCGGATTTATCACATCTTCTTCAGGTGTCATTTCCAAAAAGTACTTGAAAGACATGTCAAAACGGGAACGTTCTACTACATCCACGTCTGAAACATCATATATCGTCTTGAGCAACAAGTACTTGAACATGCGAATGGGGCTTTCAGCATTGCGCCCATTGTTTGAGCAGTATTTGTTTACCAGCTCATTATAGATGAACGAAAAATCGATGAGCTCGTTAATTTTTCGCAGAAGATTATCCTTGGGTACGATAAGATCATATAAATCTGAGTAGGTA
>CAYHFJ010000270.1:0-4030 GCA_964355885.1 uncultured Flavobacteriales bacterium | reverse complement strand
GGTGTGAGAGGGAGGCGAAGCTATCTTTGGATATCTTCGCCCCCTACTTTAATTAATACATAGTCTCGCCTAGGGCAAGACGAAAGAACAATATTCAAATTGATACCTCGAAACTCTGTCCAAAGGACTCCTTTCGGAGCTTCGGGGTTATTCATTTCAAAAATATTTCATTAGGCAATTATCTGCTTTTGTAAATTATTATTCGGCGGGAATATATATATCAAACTGAGCGCCTTTATTCAATTCACTTTTGGCAGTGATGATTCCATTATGATTCTCAACTATTTTTTTTACGATGGCAAGCCCGATTCCTGTGCCACCATATACTTCTTTACCGTGTAGTTTTTGAAACACCTCAAAGATCCGCTCACTGAAATGTGGTTCAAATCCGATGCCGTTGTCCTTAACAGTGATGTGACAATAATTTTTTCCCGGTGAAAGCTTTTCATTGTAAAGTGTATTTCCCCGCACAATAGAACTTTGAATGATAATATGCGATGGAACATCCGGTTTGGAGAATTTGAGCGCATTGCTGATCAGATTGTACATGAGTTGTCGAAACTGAAATTGGATAATGTTGGCAGGACAGAGTGCAATTGCTTCGATGGTGGCTTTTTTTTCAAGAATGGTATCTCTGAGCTCGGTTTTAACCTCTTCAGTGATTATGATAAGTTCAGTCTTTTCAAATATTAATTCTGTTGTGCTTATCCGCGAGAAGGCAAGTAGGTCGTCAATGAGTTGCTGCATTCTGCCAGCTGCAATTTGCATTCGCTGAAAATTGTATTTACCGCTTTCCGACAAATTTTCATTTTCGTTTTCCAGTATAATGGTAACGAAGGTTTGTATTTTCCTGAGCGGCTCCTGCAAATCATGACTTGAAACATAAGTGAACGCCAACAGCTCTTTATTGGCACTAATCAGTTCGGCTGCGCGTTTTTCTTTTTCCTCATTCTGAAATGCCAGTTCTTTGTTGGCAATGATAAGTTCTGCTGCCCGTTTTTCTTTTTCTGCGTTTTGAAAAACCAATTCTTTATTTGCAATTATTAATTCAGCGGCTCTTTTTTCTTTTTCCTCGTTTTGAAAAACCAGTTCTTTATTCGCAATTATTAGTTCAGCGGCTCTTTTTTCTTTTTCTTCATTTTGAAATAGGAGTTCCTTATTTGCAATGATCAATTCTGCCGCCCGCTTTTCTTTTTCTTCATTTTGAAATAGCAATTCTTTGTTGGCAATGCTCAACTCTGCGGCGCGTTTTTCCTTTTCCCCGTCCTGGAATATCAATTCCTTATTGGCAATGGTCAATTCCGCCGCCCGCTTTTCTTTTTCAATGTTTTGAAATGCGAGCTCTTTATGCGCAATTATTAATTCATCCTCATCCGATTTTATTTCTTTTGCCATGTGGAATTTTTGAATGATTGGTTATTTATATACTCAGACTGTTTGCAGGGAGAGGACAAAATTATCTCTTGTTGGCGTTGAGATATTTTGCGGCACAATCAGTGTAATAAAGGTTTGATGAATGATCTTTTTGAACTGTGAAAACTCCGATGGCTTGCGGATGAAATACTGTGCACCGCTTTGATAAAGCTGATTAACAACCTCGTGTTCATATGAAGTTGAGAATATGATAACAGGAAGGTCCTTCAATCTATTGTCTAGTTTTATCTCGGATAAACATTCGAAGCCATTTTTACGTGGCATATTGAGGTCGAGGAATAGTACATCTGGAAGCACGGGTGAAATGTTCCCATTTACTTCATTGGTAAGAAACTGCATTAGCTGTTCTCCGTCATGCACTGCGGTTAGGCTTACGGGCATTAGCAATTCCTCTACAGCTACTTTGAAAAAGAAGCAGTCGTCTGCATCGTCGTCTGCCAGCAGTATATTGAGTTGCTTTAAATTCATGCGTTAAGAATATATTTCATGGGTATCTTAGAAAGACTGCGTTCTTCAACGATTGGGATCGCATGATGAATGACTTCTTTGAGCTGTGAAAAATCACAAGGTTTGTGAATGTAAACGTGCGCTCCGCTTTTAAATAACATCGTAATCTTATCCCATGAATTGGAAGTGGAAAACATTGCCACCGGAAGATGTTTCAGCTTTTCATTATTTTTTATTTCGGAGAGGCATTCGAATCCCGATTTGCGAGGCATATTTATGTCAAGAAAAAGTACATCAGGGAGTTCTGTGGTGGCTTCATAAAGATAGTTCATAAGTTGTTCTCCATCAATTACAGTTGTAAGACGCGTTGAAATTGGTAATTCTTCTAAGGCTTTATTGAAAAAGAAACGGTCATCGTGGTCATCGTCGGCAAGTAAAACGTTTAGTTGTTTAGGTTTCATGAGTGTGACCTTCATTTGATTATTTTATAAGCTATTTCCTTTATTATTTGTATTCTTCTGGATGAAGTCTCCTTGAGAATTTTTAATTTGGTTTGTTTGATGTTGAAAGACCGATTTCTGATCTATACATAACCTGTTTACTAAGTTGAGACTTATTTTATTTAGCAAAATTTATGAAGACGGATATTTCCCTTCTTCGTTCAATGATCCACTCTCCATCGATGCTGTAAGTGCCCGATGGATCAGCTTTTTGAGTTCCTGATAATCGTGCGGTTTACGTATGAATTCGTTTGCCCCAACCTTACTCAGCATATTAATAATTCCCTGCTCATAATTTATATCACGTGGATAAGATGTCGATAGCATTATAACCGGAATGTTTGCAAATAATTCATTTTCTTTGATTTCGGATAAACACTCGAATCCTGTTTTACGTGGCATACTCAGATCAAGAAAGATGATATCAGGGAGGTTTTCAATATTCTCATTTAAATAGATCATCAGCTGTTCTCCGTCAGATACACTGGTAAGACTTGTGCTGACCGGAATTTCCCGTAAGGCTTTTTCAAATATGAATCTATCGTCTATATCGTCGTCAGCGAGGAGGATATTAAGTGGTGTGTATTCTTTTCTTTGTTTCATTTTTAAGCATTAGCTGCCTTTTCGGCCTGGATATGGATAGTATTGTGGCAAAGATGATTGACTAAATGCAACTCGCTGTTACAGAACCCTGTGAATAAGTTGCATAATTCACGTATTTAATGAAATCACTGTTTCAGGCCAAAGTATATGAGCAGCACAGGTAAGGTAACCGTAACGAATACAAGCATTTTGGCAAAATCAATTTTACTTGTGGTTACAAGGTTATCCGGACATATGCGACATGATTCAACGCTTACAATGTGATTGTCATTGGTGTATGTAACATCAAGCTGAATATACTTCCCGGGGGTTTCGCTTCCATTCACTGCTTTTGTATTGAAAGAAAGGGTTCTGCGGGAGGTTACTCTGTATACGTAGGTCAGTACAAGCAATGAATCGCTTGCTGATTTTATATCATAGGGATGAACCCCAAGTAATTCTTCAACTTCATGCTGAGTCATTCCCGGCTTTAGCATCATCGTCTTCTCCAGGGTTGTATACTTTGGAGAAACCACTATGCAGGATGAGGTGAAAAAAAGTATTATTGATATAAAAGCTATGGGAATCTTCAAAAAACTGTTCAGAGAGAAAAATAGTGTGATTGGGTTTAATAGTTCCCTGTCAGGAGACAACAGAAAGCGCTTCTTCTGCCACATTATTCGTCCCGTCTTTAAAAGAGGCGTATTTAAGCTGAAAATATTTCTTTCTCCATTCCGTCATCTTTTCTTCCAGCAAAATAATCCTTCTTGATTGCTGGATCAGTAAATTGTTTTTTATGCGTAAGGCATCGTGCATTTCAGGAATTTTCATTTGAATAAAAATTAGTAATGATTAAGTGAACGACATTAAATTTATGCAGCATCGAATAGTTATTATTCATCATTGAAATATAAATTAAATAACAATGTAAAAGTGGCAATAATGAAATGCCCTTGTGTTACATAATTATGATTTGTGTTTTCATGATTCACTGCTTTAGACAAACCATGTCATTTATTACTGAGGACACTAAACAGTAACACATCATCATTTACCATTATTGGGTT
>CAYHFJ010000269.1:0-4039 GCA_964355885.1 uncultured Flavobacteriales bacterium | reverse complement strand
CGGGGAAGTGCCGGTCCGAAGGGCAAAGGTACTGGCCAATGGTCAGCATATCGCATCCCGCCTTCCTCAGATCTGCCATGACACCCTCCACCTCTGTCGCCGACTCCCCCAGACCCACCATCAGCCCCGATTTGGTCAAAAGCGAAGGGCTCATCTCCTGGGCTCTCTTCAAAAGATCCAGGGAGCGGCTATACAAAGCCTGGGGGCGAACATGAGGATAGAGACGGGGGACCGTCTCTATATTATGATTCAGAACCTCCGGTGATGCATCGATGACTGTTTGAAGGGCTGAGGCGGATCCCTGGAAATCCGGAATAAGAACCTCCACACCCACACCTGGGCATTCCTCCCGGATCGCCCGGATCACCGACGCAAAATGGCCGGCGCCGCCATCGGGAAGGTCGTCCCTGGTCACTGAGGTTACTACGGCAAAACGGAGCCCCAGTTCCAGAACTTCCAGCGAGTTGGTATAGCTGGAAGCACCCGGGAAGTTTAAAATAGTGCCTTTATCTGCACGGAATTTAACAACAGCTTCAAGGTCTAAACCTTTTGGATTATAGATTCCTCCCTCCCGTTCTGCAATACCTACAATGATACCACCGCCTTCCATACAAAACTTGGCAGAGTGGTATCCGACATTTCCGAGACCCTGAATGATAATTTTCTTGTCACGCATACCCGGCGTGAGTCCAATTTTTTTCATGTCATCATCAAAACTCAGTGCTTCCCGAAGACCGTAAAACAGACCCAGACCTGTAGCTTCTGTTCGACCTTGAATACCTCCTTGTCCAAGAGGTTTACCGGTGACGCAACCCAATGCATTCAGGTCATCGTATTTGAATGTTGCATAGGTATCAGCAATCCAGGCCATTTCACGTGAGCCACTACCGTAGTCAGGGGCGGGAACGTCAATACCAGGGCCAATCATGCTTTTCTTGATCAACTCTGTGGTGTAACGGCGGGTTATCCGTTCGAGTTGTTTATCGGTATATTTCCTCGGGCTGATTTTAATTCCGCCCTTTGCACCACCGAATGGCACGTCGACTACCGCACATTTGAAGGTCATTAATGTTGCCAGGGCTTTGACTTCATCCTCATTTACAAACTCGCTGTAGCGAATACCTCCTTTGGTAGGGGTTTTATGATGGCTGTGCTGAACGCGAATCCCTTCGATTACTTCTAATTTCCCATCTACTTCAATTGGAAAATAAAACTTATAGATACTATTACATATCTTAATCTGGTTTAATAATCCCGGTTCAAAATCAGTGAACGCTGCTGCATTGTCGAATGCGGCCATTACTCCATCGAGAAACTTCCTTCCGTTTTCTAAATCGTTTTGCATAGTTGAGTTTTAAAACTGAGCGGTAAATTTAGTCAAGTTTTTTTCTCATTTACATCAGAAAAAAGTACTTTTATTTTGTCCGGTAAATAAACCATTCAAAAAAATTACTATGAACCTACTTACCCGCTTGATAGTTGGAGTTTTAGCTATTTTAATAACTGCCTGGCTTCTCCCCGGAGTACATATAGATGGGGTATTTACAGCTATTGTCCTTGCTATTGTCATTTCATTTTTAAATGTCATTCTCAAACCGATACTGATCATTCTCACCATTCCTGTGACCATCTTAACCTTAGGACTATTCTTACTGGTTATTAACGCTTTACTCATTTTACTAAGCGCAAAAATTGTGGATGGATTTTCAGTATCCGGGTTCTGGACAGCTATGGCTTTTAGTCTAATCCTGACTTTGGTGAGTGCGATTTTACATGGACTTACCGGGAAGTCATCAGACTAAAATAGGTCTGTCTTTACCGGTTAAATCAGTTATCCCAAACTATGCAATGGAAAAAATCTATTGCATAAGATGGGGTTATTTCATTTGAATATCCTTCACATTCAACTGAATATTCGTTTTACCATTGTATACATTCTCCTCAAGAGTATAACAAACATCAAAGGGTATACGACGAGAAATAAAGGGATGAAATTGGCCCATCTGAAAAGCGATACCGTCCAAGCCAAAACGGGTGGTCTGATCCTCGGCCAGATTGAGTTTAAGGTGATTGTTACCAACGATGCGGGAAAGTCCGGTATCACGCACATTTTCTGTCCTGAAAACCGGGCTCATATTCCCCGGGCCGAATGGAGCAAATTGCTTAAGTACATTAAAAAAGGATGTAGAGACTTCGCTCAGTTTAAGGTTGGAGTCAATTTCAATTTCCTGAATGAGTGATTTTTCATCAATCGTAGCTGCAACCACTTCTTCAAAGCGAAGGGAAAATTTTTCCACGTTCTCAATTTTAAGTGTTAATCCGGCAGCATACATGTGTCCGCCAAATTGTTCTAACAGTTCGCTACAGGACTCAATTGCGTTATAAATATCAAAATCTTTAACAGAGCGGGCTGAACCTGTTGCCATTCCATTTGATTCTGTGAGAATAATGGTTGGTCGGTAATACTTTTCAGTAAGTCTTGACGCAACAATACCTATCACCCCTTTATGCCAATCAGGGTGAAAGAGAACCGTTGACTTACGTTGACTAAATCGTGCATCCTCCTGCACTATCTGTAAGGCATGCTCGGTAATGGAAAGATCCAGTGCACGTCTTTCGGTATTTTTCCCGTCGATGATCTGCCCTTCTGAAAAGGCATCGGTACTGTTAGCCGTGATCAATAAATCAACTGCCTGACGTGCATCCTGAATCCTGCCGGCAGCATTGATTCGGGGACCGATGATGAACACAATATCATTCACTGTCAGTTCTCTTTTCAAGGGTGCCATATTCAATATAGCCTGAATACCCGGACGGGGATTGCTGTTAAGCCATTTGAGACCATGGTGGACAAGAATCCTGTTCTCATCAACAATCGGAACGATATCAGCGGCCGTACTCACCGCGACGAGGTCTAAGTATTTTTCCAGTTCACTGAAAGGAATACCATGCTTTTGTGCGTAAGCCTGAACGAGTTTGAATCCGATTCCGCAACCTGACAATTCATCGAAAGGATAATGATCATCCTCTCTCTTAGGATCTAGGACGGCAACAGCATTCGGAAGAAATTCCCCGGGTCTGTGATGGTCGCAGATGATAAAATCAATTCCTTTTTTCTTAGCGTAGTCAACTTTATCATTCGCTTTAATTCCGCAATCCAGGGCAATCATCAAAGTTGCTCCGGTTGCTTCTGCATGATCAATCCCAAGAAAAGAAATTCCATACCCTTCCTTGTATCGATCAGGAAGGTAATAGTCGACCTTGTCGTAGATTGTTTTGATAAAGGAATATACCAGTGCGACCGCGGTTGTACCATCTACATCATAGTCACCATAGACTATAATTTTTTCTCCGTCACGAAAAGCTTCTTCGATACGAATAATCGCTTTATCCATATCCTGCATGAGAAATGGATCATGCAAATCATCAATGGAAGGCCGAAAAAATTTCTTGGCTTCATCGAAAGAATGAATCCCACGCTGCACCAATAAATTGGAAAGCGTAGAATTAATATTTAATGCTTCTGAGAGTTCACTGATAATTTTCTCATCACCACGGGGTTTTAAGGCCCATCGTTTCTCTCTTATATCAACGTCTAACATGTTAGAAAATATTATGCAATGTAAGAAAATTGAACAGACCTTAAAAAGGTGAATACAACTTTAGGAATTCATTTATCAAAATAATACAGTCTGGCTTGAAAACACATCATATAAGTAGAAAGCTCCGGGTAATCTTCATGTGATGAAAACCCTTGTTAAGGCTCGAATCCGTGTGAAGAATAGTCTCACAATTATATCAATCCGGATTATTCAAAGGCATTAATCCCTGTTATATCCATTCCTGTAATCAACAAATGGATATCATGAGTTCCTTCGTAAGTAATAACTGATTCCAGATTCATCATGTGTCGCATGATAGGATACTCCCCTGTGATTCCCATTCCCCCATGAATCTGGCGGGCTTCACGGGCAATCTGTAAAGCCATATTCACATTATTTCGTTTCGCCATTGAGATCTGAGCGGGAGTGGCACGATT
>CAYHFJ010000268.1:0-4050 GCA_964355885.1 uncultured Flavobacteriales bacterium | reverse complement strand
GATGAAGATAAAATTTATTGGTGCTGCCCGCGAAGTCACAGGTAGCAAACACTTGATCACGTTGAACAACGGAAAGAAAATTATTGTGGATTGTGGTATGTTTCAGGGAAAAGGCATGGAAACTGATGCCTCAAACCGTAACCTCGGTTTTGACCCCAGAGAAATTGATCACATCATTTTGACACATGCCCACATAGACCATTCAGGATTAGTCCCTTTTGTTTACAAACTAGGCTTTAGGGGTTCTGTGATTTGCACCAACGCCACCCGTGACCTATGCGCCATTATGTTGGCAGACAGCGGTCATATCCAGGAACTTGACGTTAAATGGTTCAATAAGAAACGTATTAAGCATGGTCTGGAGCCGGTTGAACCAATTTATACTTCTGATATTGCTAAAGAGTGTATGCAGCTCTTCATTGGAATTGCCTACAATCGCAAATTCTACATCGATGACAATGTGAAAGTCCGTTTTACAAACAATGGACACCTGCTGGGAGCCGGTACCGCCTCTCTTGAAATTACAGAAAATGGCCAAACAAGTAGAATAGCTTATACCGGTGATATTGGAAGGCCTGTAAGTAAGATTTTGAAATCGCCGGATGCTTTTAGACAGTGTGATTACCTGATAGCAGAATCCACTTACGGGAACAGATTACACCAGCAGTTTTCCAGTGCGGAGGAGGACTTGCTAAAAGTTGTCAATGATACTTGTGTAAGGAAACAGGGGAAATTGATTATCCCCTCCTTTGCCATCGGCAGAACTCAGGATATCGTCTTTAGCCTGAATAAATTCTATAATGCCGGATTGCTGCCCAAAATCCAGATTTATGTCGATAGCCCGTTGGCAGTGAATGCGACCACAATTTTCAGACTTCATGCTGAATGCTTCAACGATGAAGTGTTGAAAGTGGTTGAAACGGACGACGACCCATTTGGATTCAATTCTCTGCATTACATCACAGCTACCAACGATTCCAAAAAGTTAAACTCATTTAAGAAACCTTGCATTATCATATCCGCTTCGGGGATGATGGAGGCCGGAAGAATAAAGCACCATCTGGCTAACAATATCTCCAATCCAAATAATACGATTCTGGTGGTTGGCTATTGTGCACCCCGAACATTAGGCGCTCGTCTGGTTAATGGAGAGAAGAATATTTCCATTTTTGGAAACCAATACACTGTCAATGCAGAAATTGCCAGAATTGAGGCTTTCAGTGGACATGGCGATTACAATGAGATGCTGGCATTTTTAAACTGTCAGGATAAATCTGCCATCAAGAAAGTATTCCTGGTTCATGGTGATTATGACACACAGCTTTTCTACAAAGGACAAATGGAAGCTGCCGGTTTCAGTAACATAGAGATACCGGAGGCCATGAGCGAGGTAACTATTTAATGCCTTCCATCACCTGATTTTAGTTTATTGCGGATATCAAGTGATTCTTCCGAATACAAAAAATCCCGGGTTGATTCTGGAAGAAAATCCAGAACATCTTCCAGCTTGTCTGTTTTTATAGCCTGACGGATATTGGAAGCGCTTATAAAAATTGGGAGCTTTGAAGTTCCGGGGGTAGCCACTTTTCTCATGACCTCAATCACGTCTACTCCAAAAGATGGAAGAATATCTTTCATTGCCTGGTTGTATGCTGCCGTGGTGATACAATATTTTTCGGTTCCAATATATCTCCTTTTGATTCCAAGAACAGGTACAACGTAATTGGCAAAGATGCGGACATCCAGTTCAGCCTGTTTTTCCATCACATTGCTGATCGTTTCATTTTTAAGGAAATAAGCAGGAAAAATTGAACCGGAAACTATATACATACCACCGCGAACCATGCAGACATTCTTGAGATGTGAAATACCCTTCTCAATTAAATCCCACCTTACCAGGAAAGGGAATGCGGAAAGGTCTTCTTCGACCACGAAAAGGTAAACGAGTTCATTCTCTGCTGCAGCCTTTTCGATCAAAAATTTATGCCCGTTGGTAAAAGGATTGCAATTGACAACAATAGCAGCTATCTTATCCGATTCTGTTGGCCTTTTCAGAGTCTTAAGGTACTCCTGATAAGTCAGGATCGATTCAAATCCAAATTCAAGTATGGAGAAAAGAGGGGGTGCAGAAGCTATTTCTGTAAAGCCTAATCCGCGAAACCTCACCGAATTTTCAGGACGCGTAAAAACAAAGGTATGCTTGTAAATCTTCAAAAGCTTCTCTGTCAGGTAGGTAACAATCAATGCAAAAGCAGTGGTATCGCGGTATTTTGGAGAGACCGCAATATATTTCAATATTCGCCCTAAATGCGAACCGGTTCCAACCAATTCTCCCTTGAGGTTGTAAACAATCATCGTACATTCAACCTCTGTGGAATCGAAATCGAAACCAAGTTCAGAGAGAAATCCACCAACCATTTTAACGTCAAACGGATTGTCGAGATCGAGGGTTTCCTGGCGAAAATCTGTATCTTCAAATGTCATTTTTTGAGTATCAATAGTGAAATTAATCTGTGTCTGTGTCATTAATCATCAGCCAAAGAAAAATTGAAACAGCCAGCAAATCGGCAGAGCCACCTGGCGAAATACCTTTTTGCTGACAGAATTCTCCTATAGCAGCATAATTTTTGTCGTTGAAATTATCCAATGCGTTTTTGCAGAGTTTCTGAAACGCTTTTAAAACATCAGGTCCGCATCGATAAAGAATATTGGTATCTTCATTTTTGGATGCAATTGACAAAAAACAGTTGGTAAGGTCCTGATTATTCATGTGCACCATTCCGGCCAATTGCGGTAAACCCATCTCAAAAACAGTTTCAAAACCGGATTCCGCTTCGCCTCTTGCACCACTGATACCATACTTTTGAAAGACAACCTCGCCATGACTATTTTTTGAACTTACTGTATCCATGAGTTCCTTCCTGACAAGATCTTTACAAATATCCTGAACTATCCTGCGAAATATTTGCGTTTCAAACCTGGCACCTTCAGCGTAAAGTCTCCCACAGGAAAACAAGGAAAGCCCCATCAGGAAAATGATTCCCTTTTGAGTATTGACATGGTTAGTTACTCTGAACATCTCAGATTCCATCTGCAATCCAATATTACGTATCACTGGAAGTGCCTTTGTAAGATCATCATTCTTAAAATTGAGACCTGCTTCAAACAGTTCCTCAAACCAACCGGAAATCGCAGCAGAGGAATTGATAAAGGTCTGAAAATCCATATCTGCATGGCTGCCATTGCTGAATTTGTCCACCAATCCGGGCTTTGGTGTTAGCGAGATTTCACAAAGAATGGCTCTAAGGGCAAAGGATGAAAGTCGTTTTGCAAATTGAGACTGCTTACTAATCGTGCAATATTCAGCCATTTTCTCAAACATATAGTCTCGCACTTCTTCCTGATCGTGCCTATTTAGACGTCTGCATTCGATCGCGGGTTGATCATTACAGAAATAACACAACTTTGATTTGCCAGATGATAATGTATTTCCCAGATGATCATTTATATCAACATCTAAAAACCTTCCGTATGGATGGTTTTCTTCAAAATCCTCACATATTTGTTTGATCTCAGGTAAGCTCAGTCTTCCTTCCGAAAATGGAACTAAAAAGAAATCACCTGCAGAGTCACAAATCTCAGCAGCTTCTTTTATATGGATCTCAATCAGGTGAGATTTTAAATGGTATTTCAATACGGTTAAGCAAAGCCGAAAAAAACTTTTAGTTGTGGAATTGCTTTTCGGAAATCCGGGAATATTCAGGTTAAAACTCAAGCATGGCAACCCTTTCCCCGTAAGGAGATTTTTAAGTGCCATCCTCTGTTCTCGAGCTTCCAATATAGAATTCAGTGGTTCGATTTTGCTCCTCCTAAATTAATTTAATCTTTTCTCCTATTCACCGTTTCTCTGTTTCTCCGTTTCAATCTTTCCCGTTTCACTGTTTCGTTGATTCTCCATTTCAACTTTACCCATTTCTCCTTCACTTCTCCTTGAGCTGATGTATCACATCAATAATTGTTCCATCACGGTATTCTACAATGCCTACAATC
>CAYHFJ010000267.1:0-4066 GCA_964355885.1 uncultured Flavobacteriales bacterium | reverse complement strand
ATTTCATGCCTTCCGATTGGAATGAATTGACAAAAAAACAGGTTTTGTTTGTCAGTCGCCTGTTTCAGGGACAACTTACCATGATGGATTTTAAGCTCAGAGTGCTTTTAAAATTCCTTTCTCTCAAACAGAAGGTAATCAAACGAATCCATCATGATGACGCATATTTCCTTTGTGAAAGCCTCAATTTCCTGTTCAAAGAGGTCTCCCTGACCAAAAATCTTCTCCCTGTCTTACGTACCGGCAGAAGAAAATATTTTGGTCCGGCAGATGCCATGATGAACTGCACCTTCGGTGAATTTACCATGGCCAATTCCCTGCTCGATACATTTTCAAAAACCAGGGAGCAAAAGTATCTCGATGAAATGGTGGCAGTTTTTTACCGGCCAAGGAAATGGCTCTGGTTCATCCGGAAGTGTTTTACCGATAATCAGGACCCCCGGAAAAGCTTTGTAAACCGTACGTTGAAGAAACGGAGCCGGAGAGTTTCCCGGCTGGATTATGAGATCAAATACTCAGTATTCCTTTTCTTTTCCGGTGTTTTGAATTCGTTGCCTAAGTTGTATCCATATGTTTATGAGCAACAAGGTGGTACCGGAAGTGAAGATAATGGTTGGGCTTCACTGATCATCTCCCTTGCCGATGGCAAGACCGATGATAAAAGCCTTGAAACAGTAATGAATTCAAACCTTTACAATGTATTCATCGGATTAAACAAAAAGGCAAAAGAATATCATGAGTATATGAGCAAAATCGAATCCTATGACCGACATTAATAGCTTCGTTGATTATTTTCGAACACTCGCTAGGGAGCACAAGGAAATCAATGATTTCTACATGATGGATATCAACGAGCCGCTTGCAGCCCTGCGGTCAAACATCAAATACCCTGCACTGATCCTAACCAGTCTTTCCGGAAACTTTGAAGCTTCAAACCTGGACAATATCCTGGATTTGATCAATGGAGGGTTCCTGATCATCGGGCACCTGGATCAGATTGATGACTTCTCCGGTGAAATGCAGCTTGTTTCAAAAATGAAGCAGATAGGAACCGATTTAATTGCCAGGATGCTGCACGACTATATGAAATGTGAACTGCTTGCCCTGAGTGCAATTCCGGGGTTCAATATCAATTCTGTAAGTTATGAGATGCTGGGGCCGGTGTTTGATAATGATTATGGTGTCATGTTTATGTATAAGTTACAGGAATGTACAGACTTTACTTTAAATCTATCCAATTGGAATAGCCTTTAATGTCTTTAACAATGTATTACTCATTCTATCATCATTTTTAAGTCACTTGTGGTTTATTTTTTTTATTTTTACAAGGATTCTAATGATGATATTGAATGGCGTGGGATAAGGTAAAAATCACAAAAATAAATGGTGAGGTTGTTGAAGCACAGGCTCCTGTAATAATTTCAGCGAGTAGATCGACTGATATACCTGCATTTTATTCTGATTGGCTGATACAGCGGATCAAAGAGGGTTATGTTAAATGGAAAAATCCATTTAACGGAGTTCCTTTATATGTATCTTTCCAAAAAACCAGGTTAATTGTCTTTTGGTCAAAAAATCCCCAACCAATTATAAAACATCTTGATTTTATTGAAGAAAAGTTTAAAAATTTTTACTTCCAATTTACACTGAATGACTATGATAAAGAAAAACTAGAACCAAGAGTACCAAAACTATCTTCCCGCATTGAAACATTTCTTGAACTTTCTGAAAAAATTGGCAAAGAAAAAGTAATATGGCGTTTTGATCCATTGATTCTAACCGATTCTATTGGTGTTGATGATCTTTTAATGAAGATTGATAATATTGGAGATCAGCTAGTAAATTATACAAAAAAATTGGTTATCAGTTTTGCTGATATTAATCATTATAAAAAAGTTCAGAATAACTTACGGAGAAATTCAATTAAATACCTAGAATTCAATGAACGACAAATGATTGAAATCGCTCAAGGGTTATCTGCACTTAATAAGAAATGGCATTTTGAGATTGGTACTTGCGCAGAGAAAATCGCTCTGGAAAAATATAATATTGTACATAATAAGTGCATTGATGATGATTTTATAATAGAACATTTTTCCAATGATAGATTATTAATGGATTTCTTGGGGGTAAAATTTGTACAAGGAGATTTTTTTAATCCTAATTGTCGGAATGAGAAGCTAAAGGATAAGGGTCAAAGGCAATTCTGTGGTTGCATTACAAGTAAAGATATTGGAGAATATGACACTTGTCCGCATCTCTGTGAATATTGTTATGCAAATACTTCAAAGGAAATTGCGTTGAGAAATTGGGAAAAGCATAAGCAGAATATTAACAATGAAACTATTAAAGGTGATTAATATATGCCGGGTTTTTATTTTAACTTGCCTCCATTCGATGATTTGACGCCCACCCAACAGGAGGCTGTGTTGGATGAAAATGCAATAGCTCTCTCAGGTGGACCAGGAACAGGAAAAAGCGTAGTTTCATTATGGCGACATATATTAAATCATCAAAGAGAAGAGCCAGTAAGGAGCCAACTTTTAACCTTTACTACTTCGTTAGCCTTGTATTTGAGAAGATGCTGCCATACGCGAAATGAAAATGCATCCAATTATGTTGACTCTTCTCAGAATTGGAAATATAATCATCCGGGTGATCGACCAGAGATAATACATGATGAAGCACAGGATTTGCCAATAGCTTACAATTCTGGGCTAAAATTGTATAGTGAAATGATTTCTTATGGTGCGGATGATCAGCAATTGAACCGTGCTAATAGTCGATTGCCAGATGGCACCTACAATTTAGAAGTATGTTCCCCAGAAGCAGAGCTACGTAGTACGTTTCCAGCTAATTCTTTACATACACTAGATGAGAATTACCGTAATACAAAAAGAATCATGAAATTTGCCAGAGCGGCAATTGCACAAGCGGTAATTCCCCAAGAGATAATTGATAGTTGTACAACTGAAGGTGAGTATCCGCGCTTAATTATAGCAAATAGCACGGCTCAGATAAATCAGACGGTTTTACAATTGATACATGATTTTGCAGTTGACGAAACGACCAATATTGGGGTATTAGTACCTTTTGAGAATCCAAATTTTCGTGCTGGTGCTACTGCAACAGTTCAACATTATTATGATGTTATTCGTAATCAGGGCATTGATTGCACAAAGTATTCAAATCAGATGGGAGGGATACACGAAATTAATAATGTCCATGTCACGACTTTTAAATCTGCTAAAGGCCTTGAATTCGACGTTGTTATTATTCCTGATTTTCATTTGTTAAACGAACAGTTTAGGGTTATTGATTGGAAAGATTATTATGTTGGTTTGACAAGGACAAAGAGTAATTTATTTCTAATAAGCAGGACTGATTTTCCGAATTTAGCACATGTTGGTGTTAACAAAGTAATTGATAAAGTTATTTTATAATGGAAAAATGTATTTACATGCCAGTTGATTCTAGAAACCTGGCAAATTATTACAGCAGCGCGGTTTTAAAACCAAGTAAATATTTTCAAAACAGAATTGAAGATGTTCAATCAAAGTTTGCATCATTCATTTTGTTATCGGAGAAGAAATATGCATTAGAGTCGGATTGTGCATTAGAGGTTGTTTTGACAAAAGAAGAGCAGAATCTTTTAGTGCCATTAAATACAGAGGCTAGAAGCTATTTGTTTAATAATGCCCTGCCAATTTCAAGAGTCCGGAAAATATATTTTCAATCTTCTCTTACAAAAGATAAAATAACCACTCTTGTAAACATGAGCTCGGGGTTTCTACCAGAATCATTTACTGTCGTGGATAATGATGGTGAGGTTGTGGATTTTTCTAACGTGCCTATCCCGAATGATCTTTTTACAGAAGATCTTTCAGAAAAAATTAGAAGATACGATAGTTTTCTTGGAGGTTTTGCCCTAATGAGATTAACAGCAGAAGAAAATATGTCCTATTCGGAGAATTATTTCTCCACTTTTTCGAGGTTTAATACGGTAATTGAATCAGAGTTGTTAAATGCTAATGTAAAAGTATCGGATATATTTTGGGATGCTTTC
>CAYHFJ010000266.1:0-4096 GCA_964355885.1 uncultured Flavobacteriales bacterium | reverse complement strand
TATATTCAAGTCCCCAGGGGTCAATACCTTTGACGAAACCGGAGAAGATAAAGACCAGTCCAAAGATCCAGCGCGATAGCGTGAGAAGTGTTTTCATCTGTGTATAATATATTTTTCAATTGCCAGATGGAATACCCATGAGGTAAAAATCATTTCGGATGGTGATTCGGAAATCATGGGTATTTCATAGTTCAGTCTCAAATTCCATTTTAATTAGTGCAAAAACCGAATAGTTGATCATGTCCATGTAGTTGGCATCCACGCCTTCCGATATCAGGGTTTTTCCCTGATTGTCCTCAATTTGCTTGGTGCGTTTGATTTTCATCAGAATCAGATCGGTGAAGGAGCTAATCCGCATTTGCCGCCACGCTTCTCCATAATCATGGTTTTTGTCCAGCATCAGTTTTTTGGCTTGCTCCAGATTGGCAAGGTAAAGTGCCTCGGCCCTATCGTAGGGAAGTTCCTCTTCTTCGGCTCCCAGCTCCAGCTGAATCAGTGCCAGGGCGCAATAATTGATGATCCCGATGAATTCAGAGCGCGCATCTTCTTCAATTTTTGCGACGCCTTTCTCTTCAATAATGCGGATTCGCTGTGCTTTGATAAAGATCTGGTCGGTCATGGAGGAGGGGCGAAGAATCCGCCAGGCTGTCCCATAATCTTTCATCTTTTTCAGAAAGACTTCCCGGCAAAGGCCGATCACATGATCGTATTGTTCTTTTGTTTTTTTCACAGCGAAAATATTGATTTAATGCGTTTTAACTGATTCTTTTTCATCGAGGATTGCCAACCGGATTTCAGCGGAATACCATCTTTCAAAGATATAAAAAACCCTCCAATGCAGTGCTTTCATGTGGTAGATTTACTATTTTTGTCCATAGTCAAAGAATTATTAGATTGATCTCTGGAATTGAAACCTCTTGCGGTTTTTCCTGTTAGCACCAAAGACCTTATTCATGTTGTTTCAAAAAATTGAAAAACCCTTTTACCGGAAAAAAGAATCGATACAGCTAAATGGCCGGTTGATTCAGCTGAGCCATCCTGTTGTTATGGGGATACTGAACCTGACACCGGATTCTTTTTACGAGGGGAGCAGATATCAAAAGGAAGGCGAGATCATTCGGCGGGCGGAAGAGATACTTTTTGCAGGAGGCTTGTTCATTGATATTGGGGCAGTTTCAACCAGGCCGGGTGCAAATCCTGTTTCTGAAGAAGAAGAGCTGGGCCGTATACTCCCGGCCGTAAAAATAATTCGTCAGCATTTTCCGGAAGCGAACCTTTCTATCGACAGCTTCCGATCTGGTGTTGTCACCAAAGTTTATGACGAAATTGGTGGTTTTCTTATCAACGATATCTCAGGCGGAAATATGGATGGTCAAATGTTCGAAACCGTTGCCAAACTCGGACTTCCCTACATCTTAATGCACATTCAGGGAACACCTGATACGATGCAAATGAATCCCACTTACCAGGATGTAGTCAAAGATATTCTCCTGGCGCTTTCAGAGAAAATAAATACCTTGAAGTTGTTGGGCGTTAATGACATCATCGTCGATCCGGGATTCGGCTTTGGAAAGAACCTGCGTCACAACTATGATCTTTTGAACTCTCTGGATTCGTTTCGTCTTTTTGAACTACCTTTGCTGGTAGGCGTATCCCGCAAGGCGATGATCTGGAAACTGTTGGATAGTTCACCCGGTGAAAGTCTCAATGGAACGACCGTCTTTAACACTCTTTCCCTGATGGGCGGTGCAGATATCCTGAGGGTGCACGATGTACGCGAAGCAGTGGAGACGGTAAAACTGGTCTCCGAAATTAAAAAATGATGGCATGACGGAACTCTTTATCCACATTAAGTTTCTGGATATCCTCGATATTCTCTTCGTTTCAATTCTGTTTTACGAATTGTACAGCCTTGTCAGGGGAACCGTCACGTTCAGTATTTTCCTTGGCATATTTATCGTCTTTATGGTTTGGGTAGTGGTTCGCGCCCTAAAAATGGAGCTGCTTGGGTCGATTCTCAGCAACCTTTTTGGCGTAGGAATGATTGCCATCATCGTTGTTTTTCAGCAAGAAATTCGACGATTTCTTTTGATGTTGGGGAATAGTTACAGGAACAATAAGAAGATCTCGATCGGATCGCTTTTTTCAGGCCAATTTAGAAATATCTCCCCATCAGGCATCAAATCTATCGTGGATGCCTGTATTCAAATGTCCAAATCCAAGACAGGTGCTCTGGTTGTAATTTCCAGGACCAATGAATTGAAAGAGTACATTCGGACAGGGGAGTTGATTGATGCCGAGATTCGCACTGATTTGATTTCCAGTATCTTTTTCAAGAATTCGCCTCTTCACGATGGGGCGTGCATTGTGGCTTCCAACCGCATTCAGGCAGTGCGCTGCATCCTTCCGGTTTCTTCCAGTCAGGAGATTTCCCCTGCGCTCGGTTTGCGCCACCGTGCTGCCATCGGAATGTCTGAAGTAACGGATGCCTTTACCATCGTCGTTAGCGAAGAGACCGGACGAATCTCCGTCACCGAAAACGGCAAACTAATGGAGAATGTGAGTCCGGACGAACTCTTCCGCATCCTCCAATCCGAAGAAAAGGCCTAGTCATTTGCCTCTTTTTTAAACTCATGTCTCAAGTCTCATGTCTTATATCTCCTAACTAAAATGAGCCTATTAGCAAACTTCAACTATTTCGATTACCTCCTCCTGCCTTTTATGATTTTCCTGGCAAGGATCTGCGATGTCACCATCGGCACGCTGCGGATTGTCATGATTTCCAAAGGGCAGAAAAGATTGGCTCCCTTTCTGGGTTTCTTTGAGGTACTTATTTGGCTGATCGCCATTGGAAAAATCATGCAACACCTCGACAATTGGGTCTGTTACATCTTTTATGCAGCAGGATTTGCAACGGGGAATTACATCGGAATGTTGCTGGAAGAGCGTTTGGCTGTTGGTATTTCACAAATCCAAATCATAACGAGTAAATCAGCTAATCTTCTAATTCAGGCTCTAAAAACGGCAGGATATGGTGCCACTTACCATCCTGCAGAAGGAGGCGCTACCGGAAAAGTAGTGAGCATCATTTACAGCATTGTTAAACGCAGCGACCTGGATAAAGTTACAGGCATTGTCAAAGCTCACGATCCGGAAGCTTTTTACTCTTTTGCGGATGTGCGGTTCGTCAACAAAAATCTTTTCTCGCCACTCGCGAATAAGTTTCTGGGGATAAGGATAGGGAAGTAAAGGTTAAAGGCTAAAGGCAAAAGGCTAAAGTGGCATTAGAGAAAGGGTAATCTTTTTGCCTGATGCAATCGCAAAAACGCCTGAATCATCATTCAGGCGTTTTTCGTTTTTAGCTTCAAATTTATGGAGTCCAATACTTTAGCCTTTAGCCTTTAACCTTTAACCTTTAGCTGATATATATCAGTTAAAGGCTAAAGTGGCATTTGAGCTAGGGTTATTATTGTGCCGGATGAAACAATAAAAACGCATGAATTTTCATCCGGGCGTTTTTCTTTTTTAGCCTCAAATTTTCGGAGTCCAATACGTTATTCATTTCCCAAGTTTACCATCCGTTGTTAATTATTTGTACGAAATACAAACAACATATTGTTCTTAATTAAAACAATTAATATCTTTGTGGTGTTGAATTGAAATAAACAGATTAATATGAAGATAAAACTCCTGCAAAAACAAATTGGTCAGCGGATAACCGAACTTCGAAAGATGAAAGGGTTGTCACAGGAAGATTTAGCAAAAAGTGTCAAGATGTCCAGACCTTCCTTAGCTCAAATAGAATTAGGGAACAGAGGTGTAAATGTTTTTGAATTGCAACAGTTGTCTTTGATTTTGAACTTTTCATTGGATGATTTTATGTCCGGGAATTTTTCAGTGAACCAAGATGTTGAAGGCATAACTGAGGCAATATCAGAAAAATCAGAAGAACGAATTTCTGTACCAACTCTTCAAGTAAATAAGTTCAAGAATGTGTTGCTATACATTTTAGAAAGGTGTGCAGGCAAACCCAATGTTGGAGAAACCGTGCTTTACAAATTGCTGTATTTTTCTGATTTCAATTACTACGAATTAT
>CAYHFJ010000265.1:0-4115 GCA_964355885.1 uncultured Flavobacteriales bacterium | reverse complement strand
ATGAAGGAACAAAACCTCAGTCTCCGCTTTTACCTGAATACACTGAAAGCAAAAGCAGGAAAGCATCCCATCTACATGCGGATCGTTGTTAACCGGAAGAAAGTTGAGGTAGTAACTGACCAGGCATTACTTCCAACGGAATGGAATGAAGCAAAGCAGCGGGCAAAAAGAAATCAGGTTGTAAATGACCGCCTGACAGAGATTGAAAAGAAGGTTAATGACATCGTACATAATTTCCGGAAGGACAAAAAGCCATTCACGGCACATCAGATCAAACGCATTTATACAAATGCCGATTCAGAGGATGCCAACTTGTTAAACTACTTTGGCGCATACATTGACCGGATGACGTTGGCAAATGAACATGCCAGGGGTTCAGTATCCAGGTACCAGGACACCAAAGATCACCTGGAAAAGTTCCTTGGGCAGAAAAACCGGAAAGACCTTTTGATTCCACAGGTTGACTATAAATTTATTTCTGATTTTGACATATACCTGCTTAACCAGGCTACCAAACGTGCAAACGGAAAAATGCTTCGCAATACCGCCAACAAGCATCACACACGGCTTAAAACAATCTTAATCCGCGCACAGAGGGAAGGAATCACTTCTACGCAGCCTTATGCAGCTCACAAAATGAAGTACACACCTTCCACCAGAACATTTTTAAGTCAGGAGGAACTGGATAAAATCATCAACTATTCCTTTTCACATAACCTGAGTCTTGAGAAAACAAAGGATATTTTCATCTTTAGCGTTTACACCGGACTTCGCTTTGTTGATGCGCAGAATTTGGATATGAGTCAGATAAGAAAAAACGAAAATGGCGATCATTGGATTGAAATTTTACAGGACAAGACCAAGGAACAGATTTCAATTCCGTTGTTGAAACCTGCTGTAAATATTATCGGGAAGTATGATAATGAAGAAAGAAAGATTACAAAAAAAGTGCTGCCAAGGATCAGCAACCAACGACTGAACATTTACCTGAAAGAGATTGCAAACATTGTAGGCATTGAAAAGGAACTTTCTCACCACGTAGCCAGGCATACATGTGCAACCACTGTTCTGCTTGCCAATGGCGCACAGATACATGATGTAAGCAAATGGCTTGGTCATAATTCAGTAAGGACAACTCAGATTTATGCGAAGATCACAAACGATTATTTACGACAAGTGGCACAAAAAATACAAGCAAAAATATGAGCGACTTCGACATTCCGGAAGAATTAATAATTCCATTAGAGCCATACAATAAGGCTGCAATTGAATATGGGTTATTCACCCCTCATGAATTTTATGCAGCTGTCCAATTCTTTGAAGATGACTTTGGGCATCTTTTTTGGGCTTTGGAAAATTTAAAAGGAGCAGCCCTAATCCGAAGCTTAAAAGAAGCAAAGATTCATTACGATCACAGATATTACACCGAGAATCACCCTTTCGAGCAACAAGCTGCAGGCTATCTACATTCTAGGTTAAGCATTTATATTGAGGAAGCTATCATAAAGCCAAAACGAAAAATTACAGATAGACGAATTGATATTGAGGAACTTCTTAAAAATCCCGATGATAAAAAATATTTACTGGATGAACTGATTGAAAATAAAGTTATTTCTCCCGTCGACTATTCCTGGCTTTCAAGGAAACGTACCGATAAAGCAAAATGCGTTACTTTTTTCCGAGTTTTAGTTGATAAGAATTATATCAAGGAGACAATGCAGAATGACTCCACTTTTGCAAAAATTGCTTTAGATTTTTTTCACTATAAGATTGACATTAAGACATTTTCAAGAAACCAGGCCAAAGCAGATTTAATAGCTAAGGATTACTGGAATGAGTTCCACTTTATCAAGAAAAACGAATAAAAGTTGTGTCCAAAGACACATCGGACACATGAGGGTGTTTCAATGTAATACCATTGCATTCAAATTAAAATGCAATGAAAAATTCAAGAGAAAAATCAAAAGAAAGCATGCTCCTGGTTCCGGAAGACTTTTTACAGGACATTTCGGAAAAAACGGGGCGAATCCTGGAACTCCTAGCAGAAGAAAGAGATTCCAATCAATCCCTTGGGGGGTACATTACCGAGCCAGAAGCATCGAGACTGCTTGGGCGAAAAACTACCTGGTTTTGGAACCTTCGAAAAATCGGTAAGCTTTCATTTACCAAGGTCGGCAATAAAATTTTTTATAATAAGGCAGACATAATTGCCTTACTTGATTCCAACAGAAAGGGTAACAGTAATGTATGACTCAATCCAAGTTGCTGAATCAATGAGTGAAGTTAACCTCAGTAACGGCCAAACGGAACTTCCCCAGATCATTCTCCATAAAGATGTTTTCCAAAAGTTGTTGGATGATATTCAACCAATCGATTTTCGGAAAACCATTGACCTTGAAACAAAAGAGAAAGTAACTCAGAAACATCAAGTATTTGCTGTTGTTAGGGAGCTATTGGAGTTGTCAAAAAAAAGAAACTGGAATCTTTGCAAGTCTTTAGCATATATCTATTGTTATAACGGTGCTTATTGGAAGCCATGCAGCAAGGAGGAGATAAAAAAATTTCTCAGTGATGCAGCACTAAAAATGGGCGTTCCGGAACATGACGCAAAGCACTATGAATTTGCAGATAAACTTCTGAAGCAGTTTTTGAGTGAAGCGGAATTGCCACCTCCGGAAATTGACCCTGAAAAAATATTGATTAATCTGTTGAACGGAACATTTGAATTTACCGATTCCGGATGGAAGCAGAGAAAGTTTAGTCCAAATGACTTCCTAACATACCAATTGCCATTTGAGTACGATCCCGATGCCTCAAGTCCAATATTTGATAAGTACCTTGAAAAGGTATTGCCGGATGAAAACAGCAGGAAAGTAATACAGGAATTTTCCGGTTATATTTTTACAAGGTTAAACCTGGAAAAATGCCTTGTCCTACTTGGTGGTGGCGCAAATGGTAAAAGTGTTTTCATGAATATTCTAACTGCATTGATAGGAAAGGAGAATGTGCTGTGTTACTCGTTAGGTCTATTTGGCAGCGAATACAATCGAGCGAAACTCTCAAACATATTATTGAATTACAGTAGTGAGAAAGGGTTCGATTTGTCTCCGGATATTTTTAAGGCACTTATTAGTGGAGAACCAGTGCAGGCCAGGATAATATATCAGGAACCTTTTTCTTTATCAAGTTCCGCTAAGTTTATCACGAACTGCAATGAACTGCCCAGGGAAACGGAAAATACAGAAGCCTATTTTAGGAGATTTATCATTGTGCCATTCGAGGTTATTATTCCAGAATCTGAGAGGGATATTTCTCTTGCAAAAAAAATAATCCAGGACGAATTACCAGGTGTATTTAATTGGTTGTTGGCCGGATTGAAAAGGATTTTAGACAACCAGAGATTTACCGATTCTGATAAAGGAGAAAAGGCACTGGCAGAATTTAAAACGCAAAGTGATAGTGTGCAACTTTTTGTTGATGAAAATCAATATGAACCAAGTGAGGAGAATAAAACGGAAACAGCAACGCTTTACAATGAATACAAGGCCTTTTGTAAAGATGATGGATATTATCCATTGGGTAAGAATAAGTTCACTAAACGAATGGAAAATAAGGGATTTCAGAAAACAAGGATGGGAGGCACAGGAGCAGCAGGATTTTTATTGACAAAAAAAAGTCATATGGATTTTTGAATCACTTCTTCACAAATTCACCGACATATGTGAGAATGTGAAAAAGTGAAGGAGAGAATCAGCCCCCCTTTTTTTTATGACGAACTTGATTTTAAGCAACGCACATTGACTGGGATAACTGCACATTGGCAAAGCATTGATAAGGGTCTATATCCCTCCTAATAGATCAGGAATATATTTAGTTGATAGGGTTTTCCGCCATTCAGATGATTTCCGGCCAGGGCTTTTTCAGCTTACCCCGAACCTACCCCCGAAAAATACCCCCCAAAGGAACCGAAATCCATTTCAATCCATTTCAAATGTGGAAATAGTACCCATTCGTGAACCCCGAAAATATGGCCGAAAAATAATTGCATGAACAGAGAACCAACTGGATATGGATCCTTGATAATGGGACTGCTATTATATAGTTTCCTGGATAGT
>CAYHFJ010000264.1:0-4168 GCA_964355885.1 uncultured Flavobacteriales bacterium | reverse complement strand
TGCTTTGTTTTTTTACCGATATTTCGTCCCTGTCGGGACGTTGATTGCATTTTTGATTTTATCGATATTTTGTTCCTGACGGAATGGGATATTATTATTTTTTCGCCAAATGTTTGTATCTATCGATACTGTGCTTTTAGTTTGGCGGTAAGATTAAAATTCACATCTCTTTTCCTAATTGAATGATTTGGTAAAACTAATTATTTGAAAGCCTGTCGCCAACTATTTAATCTACCGGTAATCATTTTAACACATTCATTAAGGATTTTATATTGACAGACTGGTAAAGATTTGCATTGATATTGCAAAGCCTACACGTCCCGGCCGGGGCAAAATATTGAAAAAAAAATCGTCAGAAATGCACGTCCCGTCCGGGACAAAATATCGGTAGAAAAAAAAATCGTTAGAAATGCATGTCCCGTCCGGGACAGAATATCGGTAGAAAAAAAAATCGTCAGAAATGCATGTCCCGTCAGGGACAAAATATCGGTAGAAAAAAAATCGTCAGAAATGCACGTCCCGTCAGGGACAGAATATCGGTAGAAAAAAAATCGTTAGAAATGCACGTCCCGTCAGGGATAAAATGTTGTTAAAAAAGTTTTCACGAAACAAGCCATTTTCCCGGTCTTGAAATAATTATTGCACTGGAACCATCTCGCAGCTAAAAATGGTCCTAGGCGTGATTTGATCTTTCTTAAATTAATCCTCAAATCACCTTCCATATCATATGCACGCCAAACACAATGAGCACAATACCGACGATCCTGTTGATCCAAAGGATCACTTTTTCTTTCAGGACATTTTTGATCTGGTGAGAGATAAAAGATTTTAATAAATCCGTAGTGAGAACGGTGAGAAGAACACTTGAAAAAAAGACATAAGTATGTATAGTGGTATACTCTTCCTTGAGGCTGACAATTCCTACAATGCTCAACCAGAATAGCACAACTGCAGGATTAAAAAAATTAAGGACAAATCCTTTTGCAATAAATTTTGCATGAACCGTTTTCTTGTTATCGTCAACCTCTTTAATTTTAATTTTCTTGAAGAAATTTACCAAGCCAAAGCCGATGAGTAGTCCACCACCTGTTATACCCATCAATAATTTATTTTGTTCAAGAAGATTTAGCTGTGCTGCGAAAAAATAACACAGGGCGATCATGACCGCATCGCTCAGAAAAACCCCAAAGGCAAGATGCGCTCCCGCATTAAATCCTTCATGTAAGCTGGTTTGCAGCAAAGCAAAGAAAACCGGACCCAGCATGATAGCAAGAATTAATCCGAATGTTATGCCGCTGAAGATGGGTTCGATCATGTTTGTTGAATAATAGACTGGAAATTTAGAAAAAGATAAATTAATCCCCCAGCTTTTTGGTAGCACTATTTTCCAAGTACATTTTCCATTCTTCTAATTGTGAGCTTTTAAGTACACGTGGAAACTTATGCTGGCCTCCGAGTTTTCCAATTGAATTCATATAGCCATAGAATTTTTCCACAGGAACTGTTTGAACAAAAATGTCCTTCAACGCGCTTCCTCTTTCTACTGCGTAATCATCGTTGAGCTCTTTCAGGATACTATCCAAATGTTTTTTAATAAGTAGCTCATCTACATTTCCGTCTACTCCAACATACCATTGATGCGCGAAGGAGCCATTGAAAGGAATTCCACTTACCGTATATTCCCGGATATCAATATTTAATTCTGTCGATACCTGCGCGATAGCATTGTTCATATTGTCTACAGAAAGATGTTCTCCCACTAAACTCAAAAAGTGTTTAGTTCTTCCACTTATAACAATTTCACATTTCTCCGCATCAGTAAAACGAATTACATCACCTATAAGATAACGCCATGCTCCGGCACAGGAACTTAGAAGCAAAGCATAGTCAGTACCTGTTTTTATTTCATTAATAAGCAATGTTTCTGGATTTTCTCTGAGCTCTCCGTTTTCATTGAAATTTTTTTCATTGAATGGAACAAATTCATAATAAATGCCATTGTTCAGAATCAACTTCATGCTCCTGGCTTCGGGTGCATCTTGAAAAGCAATAAACCCTTCTGAAGCCGGGTACATTTCTATATAATAAATTGGTCTCGCAAAATATTTAGCGAAGCCGGCTCTGTATGGTTCAAACGCGACTCCTCCATGTGCATAGATGCGTAGGTTGGGCCAGATGTCGTGGATGGTGTCAACTTTATAGTGATCTATCACCTTTTCAAGCAGGATTTGTATCCATGCCGGAACCCCGGTAATGATACCAATATCCCAGTTTTTTGCCTGAAGAGTTATTTCCTCGAGTTTTGTATTCCAGTCTTTTACTTTAGATATTTTGTTTCCGGGCTTGTAATACCGTTGAAACCAGATGGGAACACGTCTTGCGGAGATTCCTGAAACATCTCCTTCAAAGTACCCGCCTTGCTGGTTAAGGTCTGTTGAACCTCCCAGCCACAAAATGCCTTTCGTAAAAAAAGAAGAAGGAAGATCGTATTTCCCAAGGGTAATAATATGCCTGATACTTGCTCGTTTAAGTGCACGCATCATTGCATCTGTGACAGGGATGTGCTTACTTGATGAATCAGAAGTTCCGGAACTTAAAGCGAAATATTTCACCTTGCCTGGCCAGCAAACATCTTCTTCTTCGAGCAAAGAGCGGCGCCACCAGTTTTCATGAATGGAATTGTAATTGAAAATCGGAACACCTTCCTGAAATGTTCTTGCAAAATTTTTGGAGTTTAGAACCCTTCGGAAATGATAGTGTTTGCCAAATGCTGTTCCCTCTGCTTTATTGAGTAGATTTTTCAGAACCCGAAGTTGTTGCTTCATGGGCGATTCTTCCCTGAGTTTGACACGCGTCCCAAGTTTCAGACCTTGTTTAATAAGAGCACCGAGTAAAGGCATGTCTAAAACTTAGTGATTAATATTGAGACTTGACAGAAATTTGAATCGGCATTTTTTCAGAATCATTCTGATTAACGATCTAGCTTTCTTCAATGTATTAGCAAAGGCAATTTCACGAAATCCGATTCTTTGCCTTGTCTCGTTTTATTCAATTTATATTCCGGGATAATTTGGCTGATCACATATTCCCAATCACTTCCGTCCCATATTCTGAACATTTCAACAAAGTAGCTCCTTTCATCTGACGCTCGAAATCGTAGGTCACTCTTTTTTTAGCGATACTTCCTTCGATCCCTTTGTATATTAAAGCGGCGGCTTCCATCCAACCCAAATGTTCCAGCATCATTGCCGCGGATAAAATTACTGAACCGGGATTTACCTTGTCCTGGTCTGCATATTTTGGCGCTGTACCGTGAGTTGCTTCAAAAATTGCGTGGCCTGTCACATAATTGATATTTGCTCCGGGAGCAATGCCTATACCTCCGACTTGAGCGGCTAATGCATCGCTGAGATAGTCTCCATTAAGATTTAATGTAGCAATCACTTCAAAATCTTCCGGACGTGTAAGGACTTGTTGCAAGGTGATATCAGCAATAGCATCTTTGATGAGTATTTTACCTGAAGCAAGCGCGACTTTTTGTTCTTCATTCGCAGCAGCTTCTCCTTTTTCTTTCTTCGTCTTTTCCCACTGAGTCCAGGTATATACTTTGGATGCATATTTCGAATCAGCGAGAGCATATCCCCAATCACGAAAAGCGCCTTCCGTATACTTCATAATATTTCCTTTATGAACGATGGTCACTGATTTACGTTTATGTTCAATGGCATAATCAATGGCTGCAGCAATCAAACGGGTTGTTCCTAATTCTGAAACAGCTTTGATTCCCAGTCCGACATTTACAGGAGCCTCTCCTGTTTGTCCTGCACTCCGCAGGAATTCTTTCCCTTTTTCAGCTGTTCCAAAACGAATTTTATTAAAATCTTTTGGAAATTCTTTGGCGATAAAATCCAGGATTTTTTGTGCTTCAGGAGAACCCGCGACATATTCAATTCCTGCATAAATATCTTCGGTGTTTTCACGGAAAATTACCATATCCACTGCACCCGGATTAATCACCGGCGAAGGCACACCTTCAAACCAACGGACAGGACGAACACATACATATAGGTCAAGGATCTGGCGCAAGGCTACATTCAGTGAACGAATTCCGCCACCGACTGGAGTTGTGAGAGGCCCTTTGATGCCAACAAGATATTCTTTGAAAGCT
>CAYHFJ010000263.1:0-4203 GCA_964355885.1 uncultured Flavobacteriales bacterium | reverse complement strand
GTGGGTGAAAAAAAATCGACTGATCTTTTTGAGCAGCCGATTTATAGCACTTAGTGTTTTTTGTAAATAAATTATCCCACCAAACTTTTCTTAGCAAGGAGGTATTAGCCGGAGTGTTGGAATTAGAACTAACTTCCGATTCAGGATACCGGAATGAGCGAGGAATAGCAACACCATCATTAGGTGTAAGATTTGGAATTCTTGTTCTTTTATCTGTCCATGCCTCAGTACTCGTATACATCGCGAAATATTTTTAAGTCATGATTTTAGCTAGGTTTTCGCTTGCTGCAGTTTCATTTGCATAATTTGCCTCGAAAGTTGGATCAGAAGCATCGTTGATGCGCAAGAGAGAGGACTCATTAATGGAGACGGATACAAAGGACTGCCTGCCTTTGAACCATTTGATAAGATACTAGTTACATGCGGTGCTCCTTTTGTACCGCAGGATTTGTTAGCCCAGTTGAAAGTGGGTGGCATTCTTGTTATTCCTGTTGGCGCAGGTAAGCAACAGATAATGACTTCTGTCCTGAAACTTTCCGAGTTTGAATTTGAAACACATGAACTCGACCAGTTCAGTTTTGTGCCGATGCTGGAGGAGAAGGGAAAAAAAATTTTCTCTTCCATTAAATAAAAAAGCGGGTTACCATATCGATAACCCGCTTTCCCTAAATTTTTATCTTTACTATTGATCCCACCACAATCTTGGAGTTAACAAGTTGCTGCTTTGCGGACAGTTAGTGTTGTAGAGCCGCTCTGAATTCGGGTAGATGAATCGGCGTGGAATTCCGGAAATTACACCATTAGGATTGGGTGTAAGGACAGGATAACCGGTACGTCTCCAGTCAGTCCATGCTTCCGGCTGTGAGAATAATGCAATGTATTTTTCATACATGATGGTTGCCAGTTTATTGTCGAAAGTACCGGTCCAGGATACATTTGCCAGCTGATAAGCAGCATCATCTGCAGGAGCTACACCGGCTTTGTCCATACTTGCAGTAATTGCCTCACCCAATGCAGTCTGTGCACCCGCATCATCACTAGTGCGCAATTTAGCTTCAGCCTCAATAAACTTCTGTTCAGCATAAGAGAACAAGGCAATCGGAGCGTCAGGTCCTGCAAAATACGGACCCATGTAGCCTGTACCCCAATATACATCAGCAGTATCAATATAAACGCCATAACGTGGGTCATTTTTTGCAATCATGGATTGCACGCCGTATCCATCATAAATAATATCATCTCGGTCACGGATGTATTGATACCATGGGTTCGCAGTAACATCATCAGTGCCAAATACAAATTGTGCATCATCGGCATTACTTGTTAATGCGCCTGCAGCAATGGCTGTAAGGGCATCCTGTGCATGACTTACACCCAATTTGGTAAGGTGTATTGCATATCTTGCTTTAAGCCCATTTGCGAAAGACGTCCACAGAGCTACATCTCCTCCAAATATCAGATCATCTCCACCGGGTTGTTGAGCACTTGCATCTGTTTTTCCAAACTGGGTAATTGCATCATCGAGTAAACTCCCAATGCTTGCATAAATGCTTGCCTGCGTGTCAAACTTGGGCTGGAGATTACCGGACCCCTGAAATGCCTCGCTATATGGGATGTCGCCCCACATATCGGAAGTCAAACCAAGAGAATAAGCCATCATCACTTCTGCAACGCCCTGATAATATAAAAAGCCGCCGGCTTTTGCTTTACCTAATATGATATTCAAATCTTGCATCGGGCCGGCATATAGATTCACTCTCCATAAGTTGTCAAAATCATTTTCTGTAAAACTGTAACGATCGTATGATGCAAACTGACGGGAACCACCAGTTACCTGTTGTATGAAAACAGAGGTGTAACGGGAAGCATCACCACCCTGTGCAAATGCCAGGTTACCCTGAGCACTCGGTAGCAGAGCATAACATGGTACATCAAGAGGAAGGTTATCGCTTTCATTTACATCGGTAAAATATCCTTTTTTACATGAGGATGTAAAGAGGAGGACTGCAACGGCAGTTGATAAAATATATTTAGTCGTTTTCATTTGTCCTTAGATTTTAAAAGTTAACATTCAATTTAACACCATAACTCTTTGTGCCCGGCATGTTAAAGTAATCCATACCCTGAGAGTTGCTTGCTCCTGTAAGACTGGTTTCAGGATCAATTCCTGTATAATCAGTATTCAGCCAGAGATTTCTGCCGATAAATGAAATATCAACAGTTTGGAAAATCGTCTTCTTCAGCCATTTTGTATTGAGTGAATAGGTAAGAGACAATTCACGCAGTTTAATGAACGAACCATCTTCCATAAATGGTTTAGAAACTGAACCAAAACCACCACCATTTCCCTGATACCATGCCTGATCCAATGCAACTTCTGTACTGTTGGAAGCTCCGGAAGTGATGATGTTTCCGTCCTGATCTACGTGACCGGCAACGCCTTCAAATACAGTATTGTCTCCGCGGTTTTCTGTGAGTTTAGACATTCCGAAGAATGTAAGCGCTCCTTTTGTTCCGTTCCAGATCTCTCCACCTTGTTTTGTGTAAAGAGTTGCTGATAGTGTGATTCCTTTATAGCTGATGGTATTTGTCAAACCACCAGTCCAGTCAGGAAGTGTATGTCCTATAATTCCAACTTGTGAAGACGCGATAGGATAGCCATAATTGCCGGAAGAAGGATCATCATCGATGATCATATTTCCATTTCCGTCAGTAATATAATAGCCTCCGTATAGAGTACCATAAGATTCACCGGTTGCGGCGCGGACTGAAGGCTCTTCAAAACCACCGAGGAATACATTGTCAATACCCTCAGCAAGTTCTGTAACCTCGTTGTTGTTTTTCGCATAGTTAACCATGATATCCCAACGGAAATTTTTAGTTTGAACAGGAGTTAAATTCAACATGACTTCAATTCCATTATTCTCCATTTTGGCAGCATTCAGATAGCTATCTGCATATCCTGTAGAACCTGCAATAGGTAAGAGTAGCAGCAAGTCTTCAGATTTTGAATTGTAATAAGTGAAATCTATTCCGATGCGATTCTTCAGAAACCGGAGGTCTAAACCCACCTCAAAGTTTTTGGTTTTCTCAGGTTTCAGATTCGGGTTTCCCAATACGTTATCTGATGTAAATCCGGGAGTTCCATTAATCGGATAAGTAACGCCTGCTGTCCAGCCGTCAGCAAACGATGTGAAATTGTAGTAGTTTTTTAAGCTGTAGGGATCAGCATCTTTTCCTGCAATGGCATAAGAAAGTCTGACTTTTCCATATGGCAGAATCTTGTTGTTACTCATATCCAATGCTTCAGTGAAGACAAATCCTGCACTTGCCGAAGGATAAAAGAAGGAGCGCTTGTCTTCAGGAAGTGTAGATGAAATTTCATTTCTTCCGGTAAAGCTCAGGTATAACATATTCCAGAAATCAAGTTTCAACTCTCCATAGTATGCAGATGTGCGTTTCTTATAGTGTGATTCCCGACTGATGAATGTGCTTGCATTTGCGATATTATAAAAATCAGGAATTGCCAAACCATCACCCTGAGTATAGAGTTGTTGATCGTATTGAGAATGGAAGTTGTGGCCAAGTAGAATGGAAGCATTTAAATAGCTTGTAAGATTTTTTTCAGCATTGATCACCAAATCACCATTCACAGACCTGAAAAAATGCTGGTCTTCAGAAATTTGTCCTGAAGGAAATGCCCTCGAACCGACAGCAAACTGCTGTTTCCGACGATCAGAATAAAAATCAGTACCAATCCGATAAAACATACTCAACCATGATGTAGGTACATAGTTTAACTGAGAGTATCCATACATTCTGTTCACATCATCGCGAAATGGATTTTGATTAATTGACCAGTATGGATTATCATAACCAACGCCTGCCCGATAATTCCGCTGAGAACCGTCAGGTAACAAATAGGCAGAAGGATCACTAGGGTCATCAGAACCATTTGAGTTATCAAAGCTGATCGGTGTACGCAACAGGTCTAGCATAAGTCCTGAAAGGTTTGATCCTTGCTGAACCCTTCTTCCGCCTGAGTTTGCGTAGCTAACAGAGCCTGAAGCGCTGAATTTGTTGCTTATTTTAGCATCTCCTGATAGTTTAATATTATACCTGTTAAAGTTGCTGAGGGGAACTATTCCATCCTGCTGAAGTGAGCTAAACGAAGCCCGGAAAGTTCCCTTTTCACCACCGCCT
>CAYHFJ010000262.1:0-4205 GCA_964355885.1 uncultured Flavobacteriales bacterium | reverse complement strand
CGTGCAGCAAGATGATGACAAGAAAGTATAGCACCAGTTTTTCATTGGGCATATCCTTCCTTGCTAAAAAATTTCATGACCCGATTTATTCTATATATGGTTTTGTCAGGTTGGCAGATGAGATTGTGGATAGTTTCCAGGGATATGACAAAGAAAATTTATTAGCACAGTTCAGGCAAGCCACAAGTGATGCGATAGAAAAAAAAATTAGTATCAATCCTGTGCTAAATTCATTCCAGGAGGTAGTGCACCGTTACCATATTGAACCTGAACTAATAGAAAAGTTTTTAGAGAGTATGAGTATGGACTTGCATCAGCACGAGTATACAGAAGAAAGCTATAATACATACATTTTAGGTTCAGCGGAAGTGGTAGGTTTAATGTGCCTGCGTGTTTTTACTGAAGGGAATCAGCGGGAATATACTAATCTGAAAGCTACTGCAATGAAACTTGGTTCAGCATTTCAGAAAGTGAATTTTTTAAGAGACATTCGAGCGGATTACGAGCATCTGGGAAGAACCTATTTTCCCGGAGTTGACTTGAGAAATTTTAACAGTGCTGACAAGTCCCGAATTGAAACTGAAATTGACGAAGAGTTCAGTATAGCTCTGGATGGGATAAAGAAATTGCCTGTCGGTGCACGATGTGGAGTGTATATGGCCTATGTGTATTACCGAAAGTTATTCAACAAAATAAAGGACGTACCCGCCGGAGTCGTGATGAAGGAACGGATCAGGATTTCAAACGGAAGGAAGATTGGACTGATGGTTCATTCAGTTGTTCGACATCGTTTCAATGTGCTGTAGAAATAATGGTTTTGAGTTTATACTAAATTTCAATCGGGTATCGAAGGGATACACACTAACAAATTTTGGATATGAATGAATTTTTGGTTCTGGTTGATGACACAGATACTGCTTGGGGAAAAATGGAAAAGCTGGAGGTACACCGTCTTGGTTTGTTGCACAGGGCTTTTTCAGTATTCATTTTCAATACAAAGGGAGAACTACTTTTACAGCAGCGGGCGCAAGGGAAATATCATTCCAGTGGCTTGTGGTCGAATACATGTTGCAGCCATCCCCGCTATGGAGAAGAGACTGATTTTGCGGCTGGAAGAAGATTGAACGAGGAGATGGGTATCCGCTGCCGACTTGATTATGGATTTAATTTTATGTATAAAGTATACTTTGAAAATGGCCTAATAGAAAATGAATATGACCATGTTTATTTTGGAGTCAGTGATGACATTGTTATGCCCGATCCCAACGAGGTTCAAAATTACATGTACATTTCCATAGATGAGCTTTTAGTAGATATGAAAAAAAATCCTGAGCACTACACGGAATGGTTGAAACTTTCCATGGATAAGGTTGTACTTTATCTACAATATGGAAGGCTGACTACGGTTACATGATAGTCCATTCAAGGATTCATTAAAATGAGAATATAAAGAATATCAAAAGATGTATAAGCTGCAACGTGAACAATTTCTTCCGATTTCGGTAGAGAAAGCCTGAGACTTTTTTTCTTCACCGGCTAATCTTTCCCGCATTACTCCTCCTGACATGGGCTTCAGGATTGTTTCAGGAGCTGATGATTCTGTAATGAACGAAGGGCAGGTTATCGAATACATCGTTAAACCTCTCTTTAAGATTCCACTTCGTTGGAAAACTAAAATACTCGATGTTGCCAAACCTGATAGTTTTAAAGACATTCAACTTTCCGGACCATACAGGGTATGGGAACATTCACATCGATTCGTTCCGGTTGAAGGGGGTGTTCGAATGATAGATGAAGTAAATTATCAATTGCCTGCAGGGCTACTTGGAAGACTAATGCATCGTTTATTTATCAAAAACAGAATAGAATTTATTTTCGATTATCGCTATTCTGTATTGGAAAAATTATTCGTTAAATAATGTTGATGAGTTGGATGGTTAATGTACTTTGGGTTCTTGCAGCATTTCTGGCTATGGAATGTGTAGCATGGTTAGCGCATAAATATATTATGCATGGCCTGTTTTGGTTCTTACACAAGGATCACCATCATAAAGAAACAAAAGGATTCTTCGAGCGAAATGATTACTTTTTTTTAATTTTTGCAATTCCGGGAATAATTTGTCTGGCAATCGGTGTGCGTTCTGAATATAACGAATTGTTTTGGATTGGTCTGGGCATTACGCTCTATGGATTTGCCTATTTTACCGTCCATGATATTTTTATCCACCAACGATTTAAGCTATTCCGAAATACAGAAAACAGTTATTTGAGAGCTATCCGGAGGGCACATAAAATGCATCACAAGCATCTGGGAAAGGAAGAAGGAGAATGTTTTGGTATGCTCTGGGTACCATTTAAGTATTTCGAGGTATCAAAAAAATAGCCGGAGTGAAGAACTATACCTATTTACTGATAGACATTCTGGCCATTTTGGTACCCTTTATATTTTCTTTTCATCCAAAGATCCGGTTTCATGCAACCTGGAAATCATTTTTTCCTTCTGTATTTTTTACTGCGCTGATATTTTTATCCGGCGATGCACTTTATACGCGTTGGGGCGTTTGGGGATTTAACCCGGATTATTTAACTGGTATATACATTGGCAATCTACCTCTTGAGGAATTGCTTTTCTTTTTTTGTATTCCATATGCATGCATCTTTACATATCACTGTCTGGATAGCTTGCTGAACATTGGTAAGCTTGAAAAATTTGATAGGATTTTTACACCTCTTTTGATTGTATTTCTTCTGATAGTCGCGATAGTTTATTATGACAGGCTTTATACTTTTACTGCAAGTGCCGGATTGGCAAGCTTACTTTTACTTGTACATTATTGGTTCAAACCGGTTTGGTTAGGTAACTTTTATATCGTGTATGCAATTTTACTTGTTCCATTCATGTTTCTCAATGGTTTACTGACCGGAACTGCTTTAGCGGAACCGATTGTATGGTACAATAATAATGAGAACATGGGATTCCGGATTCTGACAATTCCCTTTGAAGATGTTTTTTATGGAATGTCGTTAATTCTTCTGAATGTCCTTGGGTTTGAGTTTTTGAAGGATCGATACCAAATCGTCGTACAAAAAGTAGCTTGATTCCTGTTTTTACATGACTTGAATTTCTATTCATGCAAAATTCCTTTTGATTTGAGGCTTAAAAGAGTAGCAGATGCCTCGTGAATTTGTACCTTTGTGCTTTAAAAATCATGAAATCAGATACATGGATAAGTTTTCATTTTTAGGTAATGCTTCCGTTGGACAGGTTGAGGCGTTGTACCAACAGTATTTGAAAGACTCTGATTCAGTAGAAGAAAGCTGGCGTACTTTTTTTAGTGGCTTTGAGTTTGCCAGGAAAAATTTTGATCTTGACTCCGGCGTACAGGAAGTAAATTCCGTCCCTGAAGCATTTCAAAAGGAGTTTAATGTTATAAATCTCATCAATGGATATCGCACACGCGGGCATCTTTTTACACATACTAACCCGGTTCGTGAACGCAGAAAATATTCTCCGAGTCTTGAATTGAAAAATTTTGACCTCAGCGATGCTGATCTTAATTCTGTTTTTAAGGCGGGCTCGCTGATAGGTATTGGTACTGCAACATTGTCTGATATTATCGCGCATCTTGAACAAACCTATTGCGCTTCAATAGGTGCCGAGTATAAGTACATCCGTAATCCGGAAGTGGTAAGCTGGCTGGAAGAAAGAATGGAAAGCAGTCGGAATACCGCGAACTTTTCTATTGAGAAAAAAAGACGCATTCTTAGAAAGCTGAATGAAGCGGTTGCGTTTGAGAATTTCCTCCATACCAAGTTTGTCGGTCAAAAAAGATTTTCACTCGAAGGATGTGAAACATTAATTCCTGCCTTAGACGCTGTAATTGAGAGCGGAGCCGGATTGGGAATAAAGGAGTTTGTCATCGGCATGGCACACAGAGGAAGATTGAATGTTCTTGCCAATATCATGGGTAAAACCTATGAAGAAATATTTGAAGAGTTTGAGGGACTGGAATCTTCTGAATTGGAGCATGCCGGAGATGTCAAATATCACTTAGGTTTTTCGAGTGATGTTGTGACTCTGGGTGGGAAGAAAATTCACCTCAGTGTTGCTCCGAATCCTTCGCATCTTGAAGCTGTTGATCCTATTGTGCAGGGTATGGTTCGTTCAAAAATTGATAACACAAAAGATGGAACTGAGGACATGA
>CAYHFJ010000261.1:0-4287 GCA_964355885.1 uncultured Flavobacteriales bacterium | reverse complement strand
TAAAAATCTTTTTGCGTTTTCCGAAATACTCGATCATTTCAATGGAATCCTTACCTAGGTTGTCGCCCCCTTCCATCCAGGATCCCACGCAAAGGCAGAGTCCGACGTTAGGGCTGTTAGCTACGTCCATTGCCCGTTTATATCCATCGAAGTGGCTGAATATTCGTGGGACACCGGCAAGTTCAGGAATAGGTGGATCATCAGGATGTATCCCGATGCGGACATTATTTTCTTCCGCGGTAGCAACAACAGCTTTGATGAAATACTCAAAATTCGCCCACATCTCGTCGATAGTGTATTGGCGCCCATGACTAAGGGGGCCATAGTATTTTTTCCGTTCCCATCTCCCATTATTTTCACCATTCAGGTTGAACGCCCGGGCTGAAGCACCACCCCGGGTGGTCTCGTTAGGTGAGTCCCAAATGCCATTACCCATATGTGCATAGGTGGTGTATGTAATGCCCGCTTTTCCGAGATCCCGAAGATGCTTTTTATATTGTTCAATCTTTTCTTCACGTCCGGGTAAATTGAGGACGATCTTTTCTTCGTTGTGAACAGATGCGTTACCGAACCCATAAACATCTATACCATGTTCAGCGAAAAACTTCTTGCGACTGTCGTAGTATTCAGCACTGGCTTTTGATTCATTAGTCCACAAAACAACGTCACTGATACCCATCTGCTTATAAAATGCAATATTTTCCGGATTCGGCTCGGTAGCTGATTGAATTGCTATGCGGATTGTTGACTTCTTTTGCTCCTGTTGCGACTGGATAAGGGGAAGGTTTACGGCATTCTCTTCATAACCAGCGATTACGCTCCCGATTCCCCCCAAAGACAATGCTGTGAGCGAAACTGTTTTTTTGATAAAATCTCTGCGATTATCTTTCATATTTAAATGTATTAATTGTCAGAAAATAAATATTCAATTACCTTTCCCTTGGTTCAAATGTGTAAAACTCATAGTTATATTTCCATTTCACTTCTTTTCCGGGCGCTGCAACTAACTTTATGTAGGGCTCAGGGCAGTATGTCGAAGGATTGGACCAATACACCAGTTTGTCCAGGACCTGATCACTTGTTATTTTCACACCGGCACCTGATTTTACATTCTCTACTGTTATATTGTAATCTTCGGTAACCTTTCGATAACCTTCCAATCCACTACTATAAACCTGTTCACCTTTATTCAAGGCTCTGTTATAAATAATTGACCTGCCTTTTATATTGGCGATTGTACCAAAACCCTTTAAACTACCAATTCCTCTATCCTTAGCTATAACTTGAAATGGAAAGGATATCTCAATGTTAGACCCTGTCGGCTCTTTGTCGATTACAAAAAAATTATGGTCATAAACATTTGTTTCAATAATTTTGGAACCAGTATTTTTTAAACTATGTTGCAAAACAAGATGAGGTTTACCTTCAATAAGCTGCACAATTTTGGTATATAAATACGAATACCCGGATTCGTCTTTGAGCTCATGCACAAAAATCACCTTATCTTTATTAGTTTTTACAGTCCACTTTCCAGGATTGGAAATTTCATAAGTATAAGCGTAGCGGTAAGACTTCTCCTGTATTTTCTTAAGAGATCCAACGCCAATTTTCACGAAGCTTTCACCGACTTCCGCCTGGTCATATCCCAGCGGACCAAACTCCTGAACTGGCCCCATGATGGCATCGTTTAACATGGGGTCATATTTATCAAACCATTTTCCAAAAAAACTATGGTTCTTGTATTCCAGGCTACTAATGATGCCAGACCAATCGAACCGTGTAGCCTGGTAATATCCCTTTTCACTGTCAGGCAAATACAATTGAGCAGTTATTAAACCATTTGATATCGCAGCCTCGGGATTGGCAGCCCGCTTTATAAAACTGATGCATAATACTGCTATTATACTTCCGGTCAAACCTAATATCTTGAGTTTACTGTTCATGCTTTTTCCTTAATTATTATTTCAAAACAAAGGCTATATAGTTACCACCAAGCTTTTGTTGACGTCCGCCACCGGCAGCTATAACAACATATTGCTTACCATTAACTTTGTATGTTATCGGAGTTGCAAATCCTCCTGCTGGGAGCTGGTACTCCCAAACCATGACGCCTGTCTTACTATCAAAAGCACGAAATTTTTCATCCTTTGTTCCTGCAATAAAAACCAGACCACCTGCAGTCACCAGTGGTCCTCCGTAGGATACTGTTCCTGTTGTAGGGACCCCTTTTTTGGTTAATTCCGGGTATTCTCCCAGCGGAATTCGCCACAAATATTCTCCTGTGTTCAGATCAATCGCATTTAGTGTCCCCCACGGTGGCTTAATCCCCGGATATCCATTCTGATCTGTGAACCGTCGCCATGGGTTACTCACATAGGCTGGAATGTAAGGAAATCCAGAGGCTGTTTGTACAGGGGCAGCAGGTTCGGGACGCTGAACAGCTGGGGGGGCGCTTCCCAATGTACTCTCAGTATTTGTAATATAAGCCACGATAAGATTCCGATCATTTTCTGATATGTGCTGAAATGAAGGCATTCGTCCGCTACCTGTCTTAATCAGACCTTTTATATCCTCAATCGTACGCTTCTTTTCGATGTCGATCAGACCAGGCAATTCCGGGCCGCTGCCTTTTTTGTCTTGTCCGTGACACGATGCACAGTTTGTAAGATATAATGCATTTCCCGGGGAAATTTGGGCGTTTTGTCGCCTGTTGGCTACCACGGTAGCCCGGTCGCTCATCACTAGTTCCCACGGCTCCTCATTAGAATTTTGATACAAAATTCCTGCCGGATCAATAGCGTTGCCACCCCATTCCGCCCCACCACTATATCCAAAAAGCAGTGTACCGATAGTATTAGGAGGGGTGAATTTATTAGCTGTATTGAGCTTTAAAAAACGCTCTCTGACGTAGGCATATGTTTCAGGAGTAAGGTCAGAAATATCATTTTCAGTGTAAACCTGGCGGGCAAATGGTGCAGGTTTAAGCGGATATTTTTGAGTTGGGTACGGGTGCTCCCCTGGCAAACCATTCGTAGGAACAGGGCGTTCTTCAACTGGAAAGATGGAAGTACCATTATCACGGTATAGAACATATACCAGTCCATCTTTTGTAGTTTGAACAATAACGTCAATTTTCTTCCCCTTATAATTTATTGTGGTAAGATTCGGGGGACTGGGATGATCGCGATCCCACAGATCGTGATGTATGGTTTGATAGTACCACTTCATTTTGCCGGTAAGGGCATCAAGTGCCATAATACAGTTTCCGAATAAATTAGCACCTTTACGATCTGCTCCATAAAAGTCCGAAGCAGGAGAGCCCGTCCCGAAATAAACAACACCTCGTTTCTCATCAAGCGTCATTCCACTCCAGCTATTTGTAGCACCAATTTTCTTATAGGCATCTTTTGGCCAGGTATCGTAGCCAAATTCGCCTGGTTGAGGGATGGTATGAAAAACCCAGGCGAGTTTTCCTGAAACGACATCGAAAGCACGGATGTGACCTGGAGCCGCATCACCGCCTTCCGACGTGGCAGAACCTATTATCAAGGTATTCTTATAAATAACACCGGGGGTGGTAGCGTTCACTGATAACTTGCTGACATCATGATCCATGTTTGTCTGCAGGCCTTCCCTAAGATTAACACGACCGTTTTCACCAAAATCAGTAATGATTTTTCCTGTACTGGCATTAACAGCATAAAGACCGGAAGCAACTGTGTAGAGGATACGCTTATCTTCACCATTTTCCCAATACATTACACCACGATTTTGATGAGGCCTGTCAGATTTGAACGGTTCAAATTTCCAGATTTGTTCACCGGTTCCGGCATTTAGCGCGAACAAATTGAGATCAGGTGTGGTTCCATAAAGTATTCCGTCAACCACAATTGGCTGGCATTGAATATCTCCGGCTTTGGTTACAGCGGCGTTATACATCCAAGCCACCTCAAGTCCCTTTACATTCTTCCTATTGATCTGTTTCAATGGAGAATAGCGGTTTCCGGCCTTATTGCCGCCGTATACGGGCCAGTCTTCGCCAGTAACAAATACCTTATCGACTCGACTCCACCCGTACATCAGACAAATCGTTAGCACAAGACCAGCAGCTATTAAGAGTTTTCGAGCTTTCATTCTTTATTGATTCACTAGTTTTAGATGCCGTTCAAGAACTGTTGTTTTATAAATCCTCCTAAGGTTTGATTATAGTTCCATCCCCCTTGCGCAGTGTGTTCATCCCATTAAATTTTATCGGATATTTTGCAGCTTCCTTTTCGTTAATGTCGA
>CAYHFJ010000260.1:0-4318 GCA_964355885.1 uncultured Flavobacteriales bacterium | reverse complement strand
GATGGTAGACCCCAACAAAAACAATATTGAGGAACAGCCATGAATTACCAAACCCTGAATACCGGTGAAAAAATCAGATTAATCATGACCATTTTGGAAGCACTGGAAGAGCCCATAACATTTAAGGATTTTCAAGAAACCATTGGTTTGATGTGTGAAGACCTCGCAGGACTGGAAGGGCTGTCAGTAGATTCGTTTTCGGCATTGGTCACGGATTGCTGGGAAATATTTCAACAGAGCCCGTTGTCCAATACCGACAATCGGTAGGATGCTTATACCCGAATTAATTGCTTAAAAACTTATAAATTAACTGGAGATATACCCATGAAAACGACAAATAAAAATGACCTGAAATCCCTTATCACTACAGAATCTGCCAAGGTTTCAGGTAAACCGATCGTTTTGACCCAACCCGAAAACAATACTTCGATAGTTGACGTCAAAAAACCTGAAATATCAGAAACAGGAATAGTTACCGCCGATAATGAACTGGTAAAGTTGACGGAAACACCAGTCGATATTGACCAATCAATTCCAGTATCAGTTGAAACTGATTTATCAAAAACTGATCCAGAAATTAATATAAAGGAAGTCACCACACTGGAAGTGCCTGAAAAACATGAATCTGATAAATCGGAACAACCCAAGCCACCTACCAAAGCCGAACGGGCCAAGGTGATTTACGATGAAATGATTAAAGACCCTAAAAGTGATCGATCATCAATACTCGCCAAAATCAAAAAGGAATTGGTATTAACCAAAGCCGGTGCTCAAACTTATTTTTATAAATTTCAAAAAGAATCTGGAGTTGTTACAGAAAAATTACCCTCCAAAGTTGAAAAGGCTAAAGAGGTTTACGACAAAATGATTCTGGAGGGTCAAGGTCGGAAAGAAATCATCGCTGCCTTCATAAAAGACGTAGGTTTAACTCCAGCAGGAGCTTCGACATATTTTCAGAATCTAAAAAAACCTGCTACTGATCCAAAACTCCCCGTTTAACCAACTCCGTTGTTGGGATATTGAACAATAAAGTCAGGTTTAACCTGACTTTATTGTTTTCACTTCCGCGACCTCAAATAGAATTGATGTTGATCAATATCATAATGATTAAATCTATCATCAATTAAAATCATCATGAACAGCTCATTTCACCCGATTTTAACCGCGCTATAAACGATTTGTTACAATCATCTTGATCAATCCCATAGCTAACAAAAGTCCGCCGGTTAAAACCGGTTAAAATTTTATGGTAGCCTGAAGTGATGATAACTCCCCTGTTGTCTTCAATAGTAAAAATGTTGAAAGTGGACGTTCAATCAATAATATAAGGTGAATAAAATGAAATATGAAGATGGTGTACGCTATCGGTTTAACCCCTTCGCAAGAAATTATGTAGCTACTGCCGGTCTGATGAACTGGATTGAGGAACATCAAGCCCACTGGTTAATGGACATTATCGCCAGTTATAAAGTTGATCTAATGGAGAAGAAGGCTGATTACCTGAAAATTTGCGAAATGGTGGTTGATGTCGAAAACTCCAGTGGGGTTTTTACTATTGCCGATGAAATTAATGGGGAGTTGGTCAGACAGGTTATTGAATATACCAACTTGACCGAAAACATTAAAATCTGGGCGATCGACGAAGGTGATCTGGTCGTTTGTCTCTTACCCGAGGAATATTAGGGGCATTTCCTGACTGCCTTCGGAATTAATAGCTAACGGATTTTAAAACAGGTATTATTTTTATTTAGCCATTTAGGGTTACTCAAGATAAATACCTGTGGATTGAACCCCATGACCAGTCAGGCTACCAAGTTCCTAACTCGCGTCTCTCGGTCATGGGTTCTTTTCCACACTGACAGGAACTCAGTGACTATTTGGTAGCTAACAAGGAGACGCGCCCCATGAAGGATTCAATTCGTATCAACCATTTTTATAATACATACGACAACCTCGTTAAATCGCAAGGGGAGGTCGATTGGGAAACATTATGTGATTTCTTTTCCACCCATCAATCAAAGCCCAAAAAAGAAAATGTTCCGCTGTTTAATCTGGTTCGGTATCTGGACGAGTTTGAACCCCATTATCCAGTTGAAAATATTGGTTTCTTACCGGATAGCACCCAACCTGTTTCCCTTCGCCGAAAAATAAACCTGATTCAAGTTGATGCGTTGGTATTGGATTATGACGGAGGTATCACTATCGAGGAGGCAAAACAAAGGTTTGCCGAATACGAATATCTTGCCTATACATCCTACAATCATCTTAAAGACGGGGAGACACACAAATTTCGTATTATTTTCCCGCTAATCACTGCCATTCCGGTGAACCCACGAATAGGCTCACTACCCACCTACGAAGAGTTGGAAATCCCGTTATTGACGTTTGCTGGTCCGTGTGACCCGATAATAAGTAGACCCAATCAACATTATTACATTCCTGCCACTCACCCTGATCGATTGGATCAGGCGAGAACTTGGGTTAATCGCGGGAAGATATTGGATTGGACGGAATGGGAAATACCCAATATTGGAGAAAATATATCGGATACCTCGGGATATTCACCCACTAAACATTCCGCCAACGCCAATCATAAACTCGATCCTGATACTGAATTTGTTACTCAAGATGGAATCATCAAGGCGAAGGACGTTAAAAAACTCTATCAGAAGGTTCAATGCCCGTTTCACCCCGATAAAAAGGGTAGCGAGTTCCTTAAACGATTTGATGATAGTGGAGTCGTTTACTTCAAATGTAAGAAATGTGGCGGTTTTTCGCTTGAACCAAACCACCGGGAAGAAGAGTCACCCACCTCCTACACACGAATTATTGATTTTGAATTTGATGACGCCGATTATTATCTGGATAACCCAACCGTTGATCGTACTAAAATTCGGAAGGCATTAAAAAAAATCCAGAACAAAATACTTCGGGATCAAACAGCCCATCCCACAACGGGTATGTGGACACCGGTCAAAGCTCACATCGTCTATCTTCCAGAAGGGTCGGGGAAAAGTCAACTTGCCATTGATATTGTCAAAACTGGATGGAAGGTCGTTTTTGCCTGTCAAACTTGGGATCAGGTCTATGAAAAACAGAAGGATTTTCAAGAAAAATTAAAGTCAGATGACCCCGAAAAACATATTAATGTCGTCATTTCACACAGTTTTGAATCCCGTTTCCGTAAAAAATGGGGGTTTGGGACTGTTCGAGAGGGAACAAACAAGGGATATAAAAACAAGGACATTAATAAGGAAGCGACGATTACACAAATCATGGTCACACATCCTCACCTAAGCCGAAAATATATCGAATTATGGTGGTCGATCCTTAGTCACGATAAAGACAAAATTAGTCGTGCCCTGAATAAAGCCATGGAATTTCACGAACTGATGTCTGTTGAATATGACGAAGAGTTTGGAATAGTCATGAAAGAATGGCTAGAACCCAATAAGGATACGGGAATGATCATAACTACCTTCTCTCAACTTCGCCTATTAAAAGCAATAGGGGATTCTATACCCGATAACTTTATAATCTGGTTCGATGATCCAGGGTTAGACGATGTGGCTAACATCAACCCCATGGAGGAACAGGAGGATTCAATGGGAGTTTCGGATCAAAATAACCCAAAAATTCACGAAGTACCTAAATCATTCAAATGGGGTACTGGAAGAGAAAAATCCGTTGTTACCCTGGAGGAGTTAAAAAACAGATTGGAGGAAACGCACGGATATTCTCCCGCTGATGTTACTGAAACAATAGAACAAATCGAAGAACTCAAGGAAGATTCAACGAAAGGAAAATCCTGTAAAACTCGGGAAATACAAGGGGTATTTTATGATATTAGACCTGAAAATATGTCATTAGGTAACTCAACCATCAAACATCGAATGGTTTTCACCACTACCGAATTATTGACGAAAAGAGCATTAACAAAACACCTGTGTAATCTCTGGAAACCACCCATCGTTCATGAAATGATGGAAAAAGTACCTTACGGTCGAATCACCATCATAGGGACTAATAAAGTTAGACGTAGCCATGACGCGATCATTCCCGTCATTCTTCGTACTTTGGAAAAGAAAAACAACCCCGTTCAACTCATCGCGGATGGCTTGGGTTCGGTCTATAACCATATTAATAGCAAGGGTGTAAACGTCTTAACGGATACAGATATACTGGTTGAAGTCAGTATTCCCCATCCGGGCGAAGTTAAAAGAGTCTGCGCGGTACTCGGATTGGAATACACAACCAATCAACGCGAAATAACTCTACATTTAATGTTGGATAAAATTCATCAAGCCATTGGTCGAAA
>CAYHFJ010000259.1:0-4335 GCA_964355885.1 uncultured Flavobacteriales bacterium | reverse complement strand
GTTCTGCTCCGAAAACGATCACTTCATCGCCTTCACGCGCGGGAATATCCGTGACATCAAGCATCGTCATATCCATGCACACATTTCCTATGATCGGAGCCATTTTTCCATTGACCCACATTTTTCCAACACCATTACTCAGCTTTCTGTTTATTCCATCCGCATATCCGATCGCAACAGTTGCAACAACGGTATCTCGCTTTAGCTTACCTCCGCGACTATAGCCAACAGTTTCCTGAGAAGAAACATGTTTAATCTGTGAGATGGTTGTTCGCAATGTAGCCACCTGCATCAAATGTTGTTGCTCCTGCGGTGTCGCGGCTACTCCATACAAACCTATACCCAACCGAACCATGTCCATCTGCGCTTCGCTGAAACGAAGAATACCGGACGAATTGAGTATATGTCGAAGAATCGGATAGTCAAAAGCTTCACAGATAACTTCACTCATCTGTTGAAATTTGTCCAACTGCGATCTTGTAAATTGATCATGCTCCGCTTCGTCGCTGGCAGCCAGGTGAGAAAAGACAGACTCAATTTTTACTTGTCGAATATTTTTCAATCGTACAACAAGTTGATTCAAATCCGCTTCTTCAAAACCCAGGCGATGCATTCCTGTGTCAAGCTTAATGTGTATTCTGAAAGGTTCTCCATCATGCTTTTTTAGTTCGTCCCCAAGTTGAGTTAACAAGCGTAAATTGTATATCTCAGGTTCAAGGCGATGCTTTACCATCGATTCAAAACTTTGCACCTCAGGATTCATTACCATGACCGGGAGAGTGATACCGGCTTTGCGTAATTCAACACCTTCATCTGTATAGGCTACCGCAAGGTAATCTACATGATGAAACTGGAGGATATTGGCTATTTCAAAACTTCCGCTACCATACGAAGCGGCTTTCACCATTGCCATTATACGGGTGGAAGGCTTCAAACGGGAACGGTAAAAGTTAAGATTATGAACAAGTGCATTAAGATTAATCTCCAGAATAGTTTCATGTGCCTTTTGCTGAAGAAGTTTACTTATCCTTTCAAATCCGAATGGCCTTGCCCCCTTGATAAGAATAGTTTCTTCGCGAAAAGTCTGCTGAGGAAAATCTTTTAGAAATTCCTCTGTAGTTGAATAGAATTTTTTGGGTAAATCAAAGAAATGCTCCTGACGGGAAATAGCTTCACCAATTCCAAACATCCGATCCACCCCTTTTGCTTTAAGCAAGTTTGCAACTTCCTTATATAAGACCTCTTCATTTTTACCACTTTGAAGAATGTCGGATAAAATAATTGTACGTGTTTTATGCTGCTTTTGTTGATTAAGAAAATCGAGAGCCACCCGTAATGAACCTATGTCAGAATTATAACTGTCGTTGATGACCGATGAATTATTGACTCCTGTTTTCATCTCCAGTCGCATGGCTACCGGGCTGAGAAACTGCATGCGCTCGGATATCTGACCGGGCTCCATCTCCAGTTTAAGTAAAAGTGCCCAACAATGAATCGCGTTTTCGATTGACGCGTCATCAGTAAAAGGAATACTGATCTTCCGGAATGAATTATTACAGACACCTTGAATCTCACACTCCCCTTCACCTCGTGTGACTCTGCCAACCTGTAGATCCGCTTTGGATTTTCTTGACCAGGTAAACAGCTCCGGTCCGTCAACATGGCCCAGACTCTTCTGAACGCAATCATGAATTTCGGGATAATCCTTGCAATAAATCAGTGTCTTCACCCCCTTGAAAAGTTTCAGTTTCTCCCGCACCTTCTGTTCAATGTCTTCAAAATTTTCATCATGAGCGGAACCGATATTAGTAAAAATACCTATAGTGGGATGAATGATTTTCTCAAGTTTTTCCATCTCATTAGGCATAGATATCCCGGCCTCTATGATGGCAAGTTGATTATCCTTTTGCATCAGCCAGACAGAAAGCGGAACTCCAACCTGTGAATTAAAACTCTTCGGACTCCGTACTATATTATGATCCGGTCTAAGCAACTGATAAAGCCATTCCTTTACAATCGTCTTGCCATTACTTCCTGTGATCCCGATCACAGGAAAATCAAATTGATTACGATGATAGGCGCTGAGTGTTTGCAAAGCAGAGAGCGGTTCATCAACGATGATAAAATTCGCTTCCAGATTTTTAAATTCTTCAAGAAACTCCTTTACGATGAAATTTCTCACACCTTGTATGACGAGATCATTAATAAAACGATGACCATCATGACGACTTCCTGTTATCGCAAAAAACAGAGAGCTGTCTGCATGAATAACTTTTCGACTATCGGTAAGCAACTCCTGAATACGTGTATAGGCGGGTGCCTGAAGTATAAGCTTCCCTTCCATGATTTCAGCAACCCGGGCAATTGTATAAGTAGAATCTGGGATGGAAAGCAATTTATTCAGATTTTAATCTTTCATTATTAAAACAAACCCGACACAAAGGAGCATAACTATCCTGTTCACCCAATAAAATACGGGAGGAATTTATCACAGTTCTGTGTGAGTAGTTGGCGAGGTTTCCGCAGACAATACATATTGCATGCACTTTTGTTACGAACTCAGCAATTGCAAGCATTTGCGGGATAGGTCCAAACGGTTTTCCAAGATAATCCATGTCAAGTCCGGCAACAATAATGCGAATACCCCGATTCGCCAAAGTTTGCGCTACAGATGGTAATTCATCATCGAAAAATTGTGCCTCATCAATACCAACGACCTCCACGTCATTTGCCAATAAAAGAATCTGGGATGAAGAATCAACCGGAGTCGAATGAATAGTGTTTGAGTCGTGTGAAACCACATTCACCTCATCATAGCGGGTATCAAGTTTAGGTTTGAAGATTTCAACCTTTTGCCTTGCGATTTTAGCTCTTTTTAAACGGCGGATTAACTCTTCAGTCTTTCCGGAAAACATGGAACCACAAATCACTTCAATGTGGCCGTGGTGGTGAGTACCGGGTTTTAATTGTTCTAAAAACATAGTGTTTATTGTGAATGTAAACGTACGGAATATGGAGGGGTTTGCAAAGCACAAGAGTCTATCCCAGCCCTAAAAAAGTCGATTTTATTGACCCGTGTTCTAAAATATAAGGCCAAATTTCGGAGGAAACCAATATGGTTTCTTTCTGTCGACACACCATTTAACAGTAGCTCAATTTTGTTCCATTCTCATAATCTTACCTGACGAAACTTCTTCGCCCCTTCCTAATCGCTAAGCACCTTCACCTTTCGGACAATGGCACCATTAGGTGGTTTGCAAGGTCTGTCTGTCAGCCCATGCGGTGTATCAGCCACCATCATTTTAATAGCATGGTTAATTTATTGACTTCAACGCACACATGTACTTCACCGGATGCCTACTATGCTACGCATTTTGTTATGCAAATTGAATTTCAGATTTAGATGTTTAATAAATTACCTGGTTAGAATGGCGAAAAAATATTTGGCATTCTAAAACTGGAGGGTCGCTGTGACCGATAAAAAAAATATGCCGAAAATAAATTCAAACCATATTTGCGAAATAATTACTAGGCACATTTAATGTAATAAGAGAATATAATTCGGATTTAAATTTTTGTAACTATTCAGTTCCCAAGGTAGCGATTTTTACCAGCGAAGCAAACACTGGAAACCCCGCTTTGGTGGTTGTGTCAATTATAGACCCGATTACAACATAGTCCTTTGCTCCCTGCACGGATTTAAAGAAGCCGGAAACCTTTTGTTTTACTTTAATATTACGGATTGCACGTTCGCTTCCATTATTGTCTGGAGGTATATCGGGATGAAACAGAAAAAGAAAAATGCTTTCAAATATTTTTTTCAATTTCTTCTGCAGTGTTCTCGACTTTTTTTCTTTTGGGGATATAAATTGATTAAGAAGTCTTGTTAGCCTATCCATAATATTATTTCTCGCTGTATTTTTTATTCCAGCTGCGAAGGATTTGCAATCCTTTGCCTTAAAAAGTGGATTTCCAATCCACCTTGAAAGCATAACAGCCAGGCAAAAGGTTTCAATAATTAAATCACGACAAGCCCAATTTAAACTTTAAAAAAACCCGGTGAGTTAACTATAATAACAGGAGGTGTAAGACAAGTCACATTCAGTTTTTTTAAAATGAGAATGATTGAAAAACATTCGCAGTAGAAATGACTGCGCAAAATATTCTCGCTTTTATCAACCTGCGTCTCTTAAGATAGCTGGAAAGCATTGAATGGTGGATTATAAATCACACATTTAAAAGGCAAGGGATTGCAAATCCCTCGCAGCTAATGCAGCAGGATATGAAAAATTCAGAATAATCATTGAATCGAAATAATTATTTGACAAATGAAAG
>CAYHFJ010000258.1:0-4355 GCA_964355885.1 uncultured Flavobacteriales bacterium | reverse complement strand
CGCACCGACGATAGCAACATCCTGACCTTTGAAAAAGAAACCATCACACACTGCTGAAGCCGAAACTCCATAGCCATTTAGTTTTTGTTCAGACTCAAGTCCAAGCCATTTCGCCGAAGCACCTGTAGCGATAATAACCGAGTCAGCAGTGATAGTTTTGTTTTCATCAATAACCACTTTGTGGGGAAGGGAGGAGAAATCAACTGCGGTTGCATATCCGAAACGAATATCTGTACCGAATCGTTCCGCCTGTGCTTTGAAATCTTCCATCATTTCCGGCCCCTGAGTTCCTTTAGGATAACCGGGGTAATTTTCCACTTCTGTTGTAATCGTAAGTTGCCCCCCGGGTTGAAGCCCCTGATACATTACAGGTTTCATATCTGCACGGGCAGCATAGATTGCCGCAGTATATCCTGCCGGTCCGGATCCGATAATCAGGCATTTTACATGTTCGATTTCATTTAACATAAGAATATTTATCTAAGAAGGTTAATTTGTCTTTTTTTAGTTCGATTCAATTTATATTTGCATCTACAGGTAGAAACTAAAATACTTGCGAGTGACATAATTTATTTATAATAACTACTTTATCTTGCTATAATTGTATCAAAGGTACATGCATATCCACCCCAAATACCGAGTCCACCCTCAATATTTCCAATGACCGGTGCAGGTGAGGCGAAGGGGTTCCCATTATTGGCTACCTGAGTTTCTTCAGTTCGCCAAAATTCAAAATGTGCTCTGTCGAGGGTACAAAACTTAATAACAATGGTATCTCCGGTCTTGTAAAAGAACTTCTCATCGTTTAAATCATCTTCCTTTGTCGGATTCCCGATAGTTCCACGCTGATAACCTATGTCGAAACTTTTACCGTTAATAAACTTGTCTTCGAATACTGAGCCACTCGGAGCAATAAGAATGGAATCTTTCATCTTGCCTATATCACTTCCAAAAGTGTACTTGTTGATTCGTTGGGCAAACCAACGATAGTGGTTTCCCAGAGTATCCGGATCACTTAAATGAGCCCAGGCAAATCCCAGAGAATCACGGGTTCCATTTACTTTAAACCAAACACTATCCAATGCTATTGCCGCAGGAATGTGCGTCACAGCTGTGAGTATCTTCCCTTCGATTTCAATCCGAAGTTTGTAGGTCGTTAATTCTGTTCCGGTAATCCTCGTGGATGTATAGACTCCAATGCCGGGAATCTGATCGAGTGTATCGGTTATCGTTCCGTCATCTATAATGACTCTGGCTCCCTGAAGCGTTTGTTGAAATACAGTTGAAGTGTTAATGGTGCCAAAGAATGGAAGCGTCTTCGATAGCACCAGAATGGGGTTTTTTCCGGTTTCAATGTATCCTTCTACGACGACCAGTGGTTCTGATCCGGGGATCTCAACCGTAACATTCTTTTCACAAGCATTCAGAAAGAATAGAATGATAGTAGTAAAAACTATCATCGATCTTTTCTTCCTCAGAAATAAACTAACAGTATTCTTATTTCGTTCCATCAGTTAAAATTTAAAATTATAAGTGATACTTGGAATGAAAGGGAAGAGGGAAATTTGCTTCGCCTGAATACTGATATTATCGCCCTGAATTTCCGTGTCAAAGTAAATTACATACGGATTGTAACGATTGTAAACGTTGAAGAAGCTAAAGTTCCAACTCGATTGAAATTTTTTTCCGGGTTTATTTTTCAAAGTCGCACTGAAATCCAGCCTGTGATATGGAGCTAAACGATAGTTGTTTCTCTGTTCACCGTAATCCTGCACGACATCTCCATTCGACAAGACATAAAGCCTTTCAGGAAATGTATTAAGATTCCCTGTAGCATAAACCCATGTTGCTCCCAAAGTCCATCTTCTGGTCAACTCATAAATCAATACAATCGATACATCATGGCGGCGGTCATACTTTGGTGAGTAAGTCAGTCCACGATTTAAATCCGGAAATTTTCTTTTTGTCCAGGCAAGCGTGTAACCTATCCATCCGTTAAATTTTCCCTTTGCCTTTTTGATGAAAAACTCCGCACCATAGCTCCAGCCATCACCGAAGACAAAATTATTATCTACATTATCATTTACTGAATTTTCAGGCAAAAATCCATCTTCGTATTCCACCTGATTCTTCATTTCTTTATAATAAACTTCAACACTGGTTTCGTACGTATTCATTCTGAAGTTTCTGAAATAACCCAATGCGTACTGAGTGCCGAATTGTGGTTTAACTTTGTCAGAACTTGGAATCCACACATCTGTTGGAAGGGACACTCCTGATAGAGATGCCAGATGGATATATTGATAATTTTGAGTGTATGCAGCTTTGATTGAAGAGTGGTTCTTTATCGCGTAGCGAACCGATAATCTGGGTTCAAGATTTCTATAAGTCTGAACTTTCTCGCCGGAACCATAATGCAATGTATCAACAACTGTTTTTTTAACAGGATCCCGCACAAAGCGATCAAATGGTCCTACCTGCTGGAAGAATGTACCTCTCAATCCGCCATTGATTTTCCACTTTTCCGACAACTCAAATTCATCATTGACATATATCGCGACATCATGCGCATATTCCCGGAGGATCTTTCCCAGATCAAATTCAACTTCTCCTGACTTTGCAGATGCATTACTTGGTACAAAAACATGAAAAATATATTGACTGCCAAACTTAACGGTATGACGCAATTCAGGAAGCCATGTAAAGTCACTCTTAAAATTGTAATCTGTAATTCCGGAGAATAACTTGAAGCTGAAACCTTCCTGTCCGCCTTCAAATTCAAAATTGTAATTGGTATAAATCAAAGATGTGTTCATGAACAGGCGGTTGTTGAACAAATGATTCCAACGCAAAGTGGTTGTCGCATTTCCCCATGGAACTTTTATATAAAAATCTGATTCAGGACTTCGGAAATTGAAAACATCCCGTCCGAAATAACCGCTTAAAAACAGTCTGTCACGGTCACTCAGACGATAATTTGCTTTCAGATTCAAATCATAAAAATAATATTTATTGCCCTGGATATCTGAACCCTCAGGGATAAATGGTTTTTGAAGAAACAGGTCGATAAATGTCCTCCTTCCTGAAATGATAAATGAACCAGTATCTTTCTTTATTGGTCCTTCAATTGTCAGGCGAGAAGAGACGAATCCAAGTCCACCTTCTGCGCCAAATTTTTGGTTGTTGCCTTCCTTCATCTGAATATCCAACACAGAAGATATTCGGCCACCGTAATTTGCCGGCATTCCTCCTTTAGTAAGGGTAACATTCTGGATTGCATCCGCATTAAACACTGAAAAGAAACCAAAGAGGTGAGAAGCGTTGTATACATTCGCTTCATCCAGTAAAATAAGATTCTGATCGGGTCCGCCACCGCGAACATAATATCCGCTATTCCCTTCTCCGGCTGATTGCACACCAGGCAAGAGCTGAATTGTTTTTAATATATCCACTTCTCCCATAAAGGCAGGCAGAGTTTTGATCTTTTCAATTTCTATCTGCTCTCGTCCCATTTCAGTACTCTGAACATTTCTGTCTGATTTTTCAGCGGTAATAGTCACCTCACCGGTTTCTATAGCCATTGAGCTCAGCTTGACATTTAAAGGAATGTCCTTGTCTAGTTTAATCGGAAATTCCTGAGTAACAAATCCAAGAAAGGAAATCACCAGTAAATAATTCCCCGGGGCTGCAGTGAGGGAGTAAAATCCGTATGTATTGGTAACAGTTCCCTTTAGGGTCTCTTTAATATAAACATTGGCACCAAGCAGTGACTCGCCGGTTTCAGCTTCCTTGACGTATCCGCTGATTGTGAAATTTTTCTGGGCGGATGCGATACCAGGCTGAAAAACTAAAAACAGAAGAAATAACCTTAATAATTCTCGTGAAAGCATAAACGTAATGAAGAGCCGCAAGGCTTGATTGATTTATAAATTTTTATTTGCGTGCAAAGGTAGCATTTTCAGGTTTTCTGTTTCAATTTTCTCATTAACTAAAGAATGAAGGATGAGGCAGGATTCGTTTTGTTGTGCATCTTTAATCCGGAAAAATTTAACAGAATAGTCAATAATAAGTTTAATTACCATCAGTTTTTTGTACTTTTGATACTCGAAATTCAGAAAAATCGCTGGCGGTTCTATCGCTTTTGCTGTTAAGGTAAGAGAGGAAAGTCCGGGCAACACAGAGCATCCTGCTTCCTAACGGGAAGGGGCATTACCGGCAACGGTGATGTCACAGCAAGTGCCGCAGAAAATTACCGTCCCTTGCAAAGGGGATAAGGGTGAAAACGTGAGGTAAGAGCTCACGGAATGTTTCCGCAAGGTGCATTCGGGTAAACCGCAGGAGTTGAAAAACCAAAA
>CAYHFJ010000257.1:0-4371 GCA_964355885.1 uncultured Flavobacteriales bacterium | reverse complement strand
TTGCTCTGCTTCGTCAATAAACTGACATCCACCATAATAACGGTGACCTGGATATCCTTCGGCATATTTATTGGTTAGACAGGAGCCCATGGCGTCCATAACCTGTTGAGAAACAAAGTTTTCTGAAGCAATTAGCTCAATCCCGTGAAGCTGACGGGCATGTTCTTTGGCGATGATTTCAAAAATCCGGGTGTCTTTTTGCATTGGAAAGGATAAAAAAGAGTTTGTTTTACAAAAGTACAACTTTCAAAAGGAACTCAAAGGAGGATTTGCATTAAATTTATGCTAAATGGATTTCTCCCGGAATAATTTTCTGAGTATTGGAAGACAAGAAGAATACTATGGATTTTTATTTACTTTTGGTAATCCAAACTTAGTAATTAGGTGAGATTTTTAATCCTTTTATTTTCAATTTTAATTTCCGGACTTACTGTTTTAGGTCAGGATGAGCTATTATCTGGTTTGTATTTTTCTTCACATGAAGTCATTCCGGATAATCGAACTTCTTTAAACCTGACCCCTTCCGGACCATTCAAGTTTCCTGATGGTTTTACTCTTGAAATGAATGCAAATTTTCGAAAAGGTGATGGGTATTATGGTTATATATTTAGAATTATTGGTGATCATAAAACCAATTTCGATTTAGTTTCAAGTCAGGCTGCCATCTCAAATTTTTACCTTGTTATGAAAGACAAAGTCTTGATAACATTTAATTGGGCTGACATTCCTGACGGGGGATACGACCACTGGATAAAAATACGATTCAATATTAACAACAAGGAATCGAAAATTTCAGTCACTATTAATGGGAAGAAACAGGAGGCCATAGTTGACGGTATTGCAGGACTTAGGAATTTTAATGTAGTATTTGGTGCTTGCCGTAATAACTCTTTTCTTAACACTGATGTTGCACAGATGTCTTTAAAGGATATTCGGATTCTTGACGCAAATAATAAACTTGCTAACGAATGGAAACTCTCGAAACATGCCCGCAATTTAGTTTATGACGAAATTAATAATGCAGAAGCTGTTGTTGAAAATCCAATCTGGAACATTGATTCACATGTAAAATGGCGGAAATATAAAGAATTAAGAATTGACAGTTTGCATGGGATAGCCAAGGATGAGGCAAATGGTCGTGTTTTTTTTGTTGATAATCATTCGGTTTATGTCTTTTCTACAAATACTTCAATAATTGATACGATCCGGGCTGTATCGGGATCCCCCAGTTCTGTGATGGGGACACAAGTACTATACAACAAATCTGCTGACGAACTTTGGTCTTATTCCTTCAATCAAAACGCAATTAGTAAATTCAGTTTCATAACTAAAACCTGGTCGTTAAAGCAAAAAAGCTTTTTAGAACCTGATTTCTGGCACCACAATAAATTTTTCTCTCCAACAGACTCGTCGTTAGTTACACTATTTGGTTATGGGCATTATAAATATAAGAGCATCATCCACAGGTATGATAAAAATATTAACCGATGGCAGATTTTTGACCGTATCGAACAGATTGAGCCTCGCTACCTGAGTAGTTGTGGATTCCTGAATAATAAGGAGATGTTGGTATTTGGAGGATATGGGAGTAAATCGGGAAGGCAAGAATTATCTCCGGAATTTTATTATGACTTGTATGTACTTAATCTGAACAATTATTCTTTTAGAAAATTATGGACACTTGATCCTCCTGAGAAACCTTTTGTCCCTCGTGAAGCGCTGATCGCGGATCAACAAGAAGGTATTTTTTACACCTTGCTATACAATAGAATAAATTATGCAAGTTCTTTACACCTTGCCAAATTCGGGATTGAGAAAAATGAATATCAGCTTTTTAACGATTCTATTCCTTATAATTTTCTGGACACCAAATCATGGAGTACACTTTTTCTGGACAAGAAAACCTCGCGGCTGATAGCCATAACCACTCACAATTCTGATGTATCACTTTATTCAATGGCCTACCCTCCGCTTTTGCCAGGAGATGTTTACCAGCGAGTCCCGGTTCACACTAGATGGTATATATGGATAACGGTTATCTTACTGTCAATCAGTATTATTTGGATTGCGTATATTTTTATCAGAAAAAGAAAAAATCGCGACAAAAAAGAGAGGTTGTACGAACTGGTTGATCATCCAAATATTGCAGCTATTGAACCCATTGTCCGCAAGACGGTTTCATCTATCTTTTTTATGGGTGGCTTCCAGATATTTGATTCAAAAGGCCGCAATATCACCTCTGCTTTTTCTCCAACGCTGAAGCATCTTTTCCTTTTCCTTTTTTTGCATACGATTAAAAATGAAAGGGGTGTTTCATCAGCAAAATTGGACGAGGTGTTGTGGTTCGACAAATCTGGTGACAGCGCACGTAATAACCGCAATGTCAATATCAGTAAGCTTCGGTCGATCCTTGATGAGTTGGGAGGAGTGGAAGTGGTCAATGATAACTCTTTCTGGAAAATTAAAACGGGACCTAACATCTTTTGCGATTTTTGCGAGGCACTTCAGCTGCTGAGGAGGACCAATTCCACGAATCTGAGTGAGATTGAGATAAATCAACTGATTGCCATTCTATCTTTCGGTGAATTACTTCCTGCAGTAGAAACTGATTGGATGGATGAGTTTAAGTCCAGGTTTGCCAACGAAGCCATAGATGGACTTAGTTCCTTATTCAAATTAAAAGAGGTATGGAGCAATGTTAGTTTACGATATCACCTGGCTGAGTGCATCCTTGTTTATGATCCACTGAACGATGAAGCTTTTGCCGTTAAGTGTTCTGTTTTGTATCATCTTGGTAAAAAGGGAATGGCAAAAAATCTATATGATACCTTTTGCCGTGAATACAAAAGGGCCCTTGGCATTGATTATGCCATTTTGTTCAACGACACGATAAAATAGATCAATCTGCTTGGGTGTATTTCTTACCCGGCCCTGGCATCCATCCAATTCCATAGTTTTTAAATTGCCTTTTCAATTTTTTCGCCTGACCGAGCCGCTTAAAATTGAATTAATTTCTGTTCGTTATAGCAGCTATTTCAGCTTATAGCCCTTCAGATCTCTCTCATAATCTGACGGTTGAAATATTAATAAAATATTAATATTTAATTATGTTAACGTTTATTAAATATTAATTGGGCTATTAATCGATCCCAGCTTATTTTACTGTCAAGAACTTCAAAACTTGAGGATTTTCATCACAAACCAAAAAAATTACAAACCAAAAAATAAATGCCAATGAATTAGTAAAAAGAACTTTGTTCTCAAAATGGTCTGCATCAAATTATGCGCGATAGATCTAGCTAATTATAAATGATAAATGAATTAAAAAACTATGGAAAAGAACCCCTTGTTAAAAAGAAGGCTTAGCTTTCGAAGAGTTTGCACCTTCCTGCTCATTTTGATGAGTTTGCAGGTTTCTGCCAAATATTCAAAAAATGACGTAGCAAGCCCGGCTGAGTCATCACAGCAGAGCAAAATTTCAGGTACAGTAAATGACAATTCCGGGAATCCTGTTCCCGGAGCAACAGTGTTGGTGAAAGGAACTACAACCGGTATTACGACCGATGCTAATGGTCGTTACACATTAGGTAATGTACCACCCAATTCTGTGATTGTTTTTTCGTTTGTAGGAATGAAAACAGTAGAGATGAGAGTCGGAAACAAGAATGTCCTCAATGCAGTTCTGGAAGACTCGTCAATCGGTCTTGAAGAAGTTGTGGCTGTAGGTTATTCGACCCAGAAAAAATCAACCTTAACGGGTTCTGTTTCAACAGTCAAAAGTGAGGAACTTGTTGCCACCAAGAACGAAAATGTGGTCAATATGTTAACAGGTAAAATGCCGGGAGTACGTGTCGTTCAAAAGAGTGCTGCACCGGGCGCTTACAATTCCGTTATTGACATCCGTGGTATGGGTACCCCTTTGTTTGTTATTGACGGGGTTACCCGCGACCAGGATTATTTTGCCCGTATGAACCCGGAAGAAATCGAGAGCGTATCCGTGTTGAAAGACGGTTCAGCGGCCATCTATGGTTTGCGTGCTGCGAATGGTGTGATCCTGGTCACGACAAAGAGCGGTACGTCGCAAGCCGGGAAAGTGGATATCTCTTATAACGCGAACTATTCCATTCAACAGTTCCTGAATGTGCCCAAAGGAGTAAATGCCGTGGATTATATGACCTTGCGTAACGAATCAATCTTCCAAGGCTGGCCTACTAACTATTTAGTACGTCAAAACCCCTATTTCACTCAGGCTCAAATGCAGCCTTATATCGACGGCAAACCCTCCTACGACTGGATGAACGCAATATTTAATAAATCTACGCCGGAGAACCAGCATAACCTCAGCATCAATGGAGGAAACGATAAGCTACG
>CAYHFJ010000256.1:0-4372 GCA_964355885.1 uncultured Flavobacteriales bacterium | reverse complement strand
TGTCCAACGGGCATCGGTATCTTTTTGGGCTTTGCGGTTCGGGTTTTCCTTGATCGAAGCTGGTATTTCCCCCGCCTTTATCGACTGGTTCTCCTGCTTATTGTTGCGTTGCCGGGGTACTTCGACGAAACTTGCATCGATGATTTTCCCTTCGTTCACAATCAGGTTGAGCCTTTCAAGTTCGCCAAGAAAAACTCCGAACAGTTGTTCGACTAGCCCCAGATCAGCCAACTGTTCGAGAAATGCCCATACGGTGCGGCTGTCGGGGATGTCATCGGCAATGGTCAGCTCAAGGAACCGCATGATACTCATCCGGTCGTTGATCTGGTATTCAACTTGATCATCAGACAGGTGGTAATAACGTTGAAGTATCAATATCTTGAACATCAATACGTAATCGTAAGGAGGACGGCCACCTGGCCCTTTTGCCAGCTTACTGATGTTGGTTTCGAGCATCATGCGGAATAGCTAGAAATTAACTCAGGCATTAAGTTTTTCCAATGGATCTCCTAACTGGCTCAATTTACTCAACCGAATATCCTGGTCAAAAAAACCGTAGTCCTTATGTCGCTTAAAGTGTTTCATAGATACATCATTTATGCTTTCAATATACATATAATCAGCGATTTATACAATCATTTGGCTATTTGTTTTAAACTCTTCGAGTTTTTAGAAGTACCCTATAGTCATTTTTAAATTATAAGATTGATTTTTTGCTCCATTTTTCGACTTTTTTCATAATCGCCATTTCCTCTTCTTCGCTTTCTGTGGCTATCCAGAGAAAATTATTTTTTGGAGACATCCGTTCCATGTATTCATCCAAATCTTTTTTGGCCAGATCAACGATGATTCCGCGGTTTTTGGATTGCACATAGCGAATAAAATCCAAATGCTGCATGATTGGATAATCGTCGGCCATACCTTGCACCCACTGAATACATTGCACTTCAGGAACACTTAAAATAGCATCAATGTGATTGGCAACTCCGAGCCCATCAACATGAAAAATATTGTGACTCATGGTTTTCACTTCCTCTTTCAAAATTGGCAGACCGAACTCAATGTAATCTTCCGGAGAAATCATAAACGAGAAATCGGCGCTTGGAATATGGAAACGGCCATTGGGAATAGGTAGGTTCATCCAGGTGCACGAGGGCATTCCGGCAGCTTTGATTACACGGTCGAAATCGTCGTACACATCGAGGAAATGCTCGCCGGCAAGGTTGAAAAGTTTTTGTGCATTTTCCCTTTCCATGATCAAATCCATACACAATTCGTTGGTTCCTCGCCAGGCAAGAGCACAATCCAATCCGGGATGCAAATCGGGATAACCAACCAAAAATTTGTCGCCACATTTTTGAAGACCAACTTCAGTCAGCTCCATCAGCTTTTTATAGAACACATTTTCCTTGCTGAAGTTTATTTTTGAAAGGTCTGTATCATAATTGTGAATCATTTCGTGATACCACGAGGTGGTTTCCTCGAAGGTCATGTCGCCGCCATGAAAGGCCGCATAAGCGTTCGGACCCACATTGGGCATATAAATAGGGAAAGTTTCGGCATTGAAACGCATTCCGTGAATACTGCGCAAAAATTCGTCGGCCTGAAATTCAGCATCGAACCAGCGGTCGCGAAGCGTGGTGTGCTGACTGGTATGCATCACTTCGTATTCTGCATTGTGGCGGTGAAATCGGATCGGAACGCGGTCGAGGATCTCACCCTGAAACCATGCTTCCACACGATCAACACATTTCAGGTAATCGGGTTTTGTTGACAATTCAACTATTGGTGAAGTTGCTTTTGATTCCATTCAATTTTTTAGTTTAAAGAATTATTCAATTTTTGTTCCTGCCTATGTTCCCAACCATGGTTTGAATACTGCTATCGAATGAGTAATATTATTCATCTTATCAGGCGATGTCTGCCAGAACAATTTTATCATACCGGCTATATTAACAGGTTGGGCGCTTGCAGTTGCACTCAATTTAAGTATTATTTTAATTGTCATTTATCTTATTTCTAAAGATTTGATATCCAATAGTCATGAATATTTTTCGGGATTTTTAATGATGATGAGTATGTTTTTGCATTTAAAATGTATAAAGTTTTGTTTGAGCCTGATTTAATGATATACTTAACTTTTTATTTCCAACGATAAACTTTTCCCCGTTCCATACTTCTCTAATTTCAGTTGAATTAAATGTACTATTTAAGTATGGTATATTTAATATCGATTGAATCGACAGATCTGCCGAATGTTTAATGCCTTCTTCAAGGTTTCCAGCCATTACCCTATAACTTCCATTGTTCAATTGCCACATTGCCAGGTTCAATGGTTTTTCTTGCTCTATGTAATCAGCGTAGATGAGTCCTGCTTTTCTCATGGATTCATTTATCAACCTCGCAGTTAGTAGGTAAGGTGTCGGGCTGCCTAAGATCTGATCCAGTGATTCCCCAAAATTGTCAGAATTATTAAGTAAATTCTTTGAAAATTCAGGTGCATTCCAGAAAATTAAATTCTTTCCATCCAATTCATTGTAGCCCAGAGATGGAGAGCTGCTCACAGAATAGATCGTTTCAAGTCCTTCAATGAATTTATTATTTGTAAAAGGTTGAAATATTGGAAAGGTATTTGGAATAGCAGAGAATAGCCCGGCAGTTTTATAATTAATCGTACCGATAAATTTAATACCTGTTATGGCTGTATCTTTTGTTGATACTCCCAGGATCGTTGAAATATCAGTGTCTAATCCACCTGACGGGCTGGCAAAAACTGCAGCTGGTTTACCTGATTTCAATATTTTGCAGATGTTTTGTTTCTCAGCGTCTTTAAGATGAACAGGGGTCTGAAAAATAAACATATCACTTTCTACTAATGGCAGATATTCTGAACGGGTAATCGAAAGAATCGGTACCGACCATTTCATAAGAGTTCCGGCCTGTTCGTCAATCCATTCGCCAATAGTTTCGTCCGGTTTGTTTTTAGATTGCCACTCCATTGCGCTGCGACAATAGACCAGAGTGGGACCAAAAATAGTTTTGGTCTCCATGGCATCTGCGATTGCTGCGTTACTGGTTTCAGCTAAAAAAGTTACATCTTCTTCCGAAAGAAGTCTTTTACCCTGATTACACCATGAGATATAGCTTCCTCCCGGCATTTTCAAACCGTTGGGTTTTTTAACTGCGGCATGACTAAATGCCCATATTCCCCATCTAAGTCGCTCCCTGGCATTATGGATGATATCCCATGACTCCCAGGCATCAAATGTTTCGGTAAGGAAATAATGGTGTACTTTGGTATCAGCAAGAACTGCGGCATGTCCCAGCATATAACTCAACTGGTAGGTCCATCCCAGTAACTGCCAATTCCAGAAAGTTGCAGGTGCAGGTCGCTGACCAACCTCATTCCAGGCACCTGCCCAGGATTGGTCAATCCAAGCATCAAGATAACCCTCTTTGGCGATTGTTTCCAAATCAAAACAGTTGACACGCCAATCGGCTACAGCGCTTGCTGCATTAGAGTATCCAATAACCAGTCCTTTCGGGTTCGACATTTTGGTTTGCTTCACCAAATCAGCTGTTGCATCGCTCCAGTTTTTTACTTTTGCAGGATCAGCAGGTGCAGTTTTTCCATAAGGGCCTGTTCGGCTATACATTCCCACTCCCATATAGCTGTCTCTTAAAACAATGACATCCAGATCTGTTGCCTTTGAAAGGTTGCCCCATTGTTTCCCGAAAAATTCTGTAAATGGAGTTCCTTCAGGAATCCCTTCGGGAAAAGCCCCGTATTTATTATTGTCAGCTGAAAGATGGGCTATCAGGTTCGGAAAATCACACCAACTTTCACCAACCCCAACATTAGAAAAAGAATTGGGATGTTTCTTGGCAAATATGGTTTTATCACCATCATAAATACTTTCCCATCCTAGAACAAAAGTACCAACCTTTATATCAGTTAGTTTGAATCTTTTATATGCTACTTTTTTTATCAAATTTGATAGTTTTTTCAAATCTGCATAGGTCCATGGTTCATAATTAATTACATCGGGAGCATCTGCTTTTTCAAATCGCTTTTCCGCCAACTGCATCCGCTCAGACGTACTTCCGTTGAATTGCCCTTCATCTTTAAACCATGGATATTTCATCATACTTTTGGGTAATTTAATCACCTCATTCAGATCGCCATGCCATTCCAATACATAATCACTTATCCAGCCTACATTCAGAATGACACCTTTCCACCCATTAACATTTTCGACAAGAGGATAAAATCTATCCCAAAACTGATTGACTGATTTTTCCATGTCTTTGTGCTCGAACCAATATAAATCAATTTCGAGCCAACGGTCAGTTTTCAATGGAGTAGAAGCAT
>CAYHFJ010000255.1:0-4414 GCA_964355885.1 uncultured Flavobacteriales bacterium | reverse complement strand
GATCTTTTAATCAGCCATTCACCTGTATAAATTATTCAAAAGAAATACACGAAAAAGAGTGACACAGAAATATTCGTGCATTCGTGGCAATTAAAAGAACAAGATGAAAAATTCCGGCATAAGCTGAGTTCCGAACTCAATTAATACAGGTGATAGCAGTAGGGCATTCCGGAGATATGTACTCAATTCAATTTTTTTCTGTCTTCCGCAATGGGACACCCATTTTTGCGATTTTTTAACCCTAACAACCTACTAATTAACCACAATTTTATTAAGACTAAAAAAGTGCGGAAGACAGGAAAAAGGCAAAAAGAGTAGGTAACCCCCATCTACTGATCAGGACAAGAAAAATGAAGAAGAAAACAAATATCAAGTGGAACTAAAACGAATCAGAAAAAAGGCGATAACAACAAAAAATATCAGCAATTCCATACCGGCCGCGAGTCTTGTATACATGAGTATACGCCGCTGCTCTTTGTCGCGGTTAAGAAATATTTTCAGATAGCGGTTGATTAGAACCATATAAGCATAAGCAATTTACACAATTATTCCATTCCTGCCAAGGATTCAAAAACTTGCTCATATTCTAACTCAAATACCTGCAATTTTTCGGAATTTTCATTGAATCGTTGTAGCGTTTCTTGAAATAAGGCAGGATTGCCGTATACTGATGGTAGGGATAATTGTTTCTCCAATTCCACTTTTTCTGCCTTAAGCTTAGAAAGATTGCCTTCCAGGTTTTGAAAGCGTTGCTGCAACTTTCTTTTTAACTTCTTCTCCTCTTCATTCTCCTGCCGTTTATCAGGCTTATCTTCCGGTTTAATTTTTTTTTCAATTTTTTGTTTCACAGCATTCTGCTTTGAAACCTGAAGTGTTTGAAGTCTTGAATACTCATACTCTTCATAATTTCCCGGATACTCCTTCACTTCATGATTTTCAATCCACCATATTTTATTTGCAATCTTCGAAAGAAAATACCTGTCGTGTGAAACGATTATAATGCTTCCTTCATAATCCTGTAAAACTTTGATAAGGATTTTGACTGATTGCATGTCTAAGTGATTCGTCGGCTCATCCAGAATTAAAAAATTAGCCTTGCTGAGAATTGTTTTAGCCAAGGCGATACGAGACTTCTCACCTCCTGATAATACTCTGATCTTTTTGAAAACATCATCACCTGAAAAAAGAAATGCTCCGAGTAAGGATCTTAACTCTACTTCTTTCCGGTCAGGAGCAAAATGCAATAATTCCGTAATAAGGTCATTAGAAAGATTAAGTGCTTCCAACTGGTGCTGCGCGTAAAAAGCGGGATGTACATTGTGTACCGGCTCTGCATGACCCTGATAAGGTTCTGAACCGTTGATCATACGCAGGACTGTTGATTTTCCTCTTCCGTTGGCACCAATCAATGCAATCTTATCTCCTCTGTTTATCCGGACTTCTGTATTCTTAAGAATATTCAGGTCTCCATAAGATTTCTCCTTGATATGCAGATGAGATATCAATTTTCCCGGTTGCTTATCTATCTGAAAGCTTATATTAATTTCGGCACTTCCATCATCGACATCCTCAATCCGCTCGATCTTGTCAAGCATTTTAATTCTGGACTGTGCCATCTTGGCTTTCGAAGCCTTCGCACGGAATCGATCAATCAGTTTTTCCTGCTCTTTGATATACTTCTCCTGATTCTTAAACTGAGACCGCTGCAATTCATCTCTCTCCGTTTTTGACTCAAGATAAAATGAATAATTTCCTGAATAGCCACGAATCTGCTCTCCCGAAATCTCTACAATTTTATTTATCACCTTATCCAGAAAATATCGATCATGCGAAACTACTATTACTGTCCCTTTGTAATCTTGAAGATATTGCTCCACCCATTCTATCGAAGGCAGATCCAGGTGATTTGTAGGTTCGTCGAGCATTAAAAGATCGGGCTGCTGTAACATCATCCTTGCAAGCATCACACGCATTCTCCATCCACCGGAAAATTCGTTCAGGGGTCTGTTAAGATCACTAGTTGAAAAACCCAGACCCTCCAGAAGAGATTCAGCTTTGGGACGAAGGTTATATCCATCAAGCATGTCATAAGCTTGCTGCTTGTCATGTAATGCATGTAACACTTCATCGGAATGATCGTGTTCTAACTTCTCTAAAAGTTCATGAATCTCCCTGTCCAGTTTCAAAGCGTCATCAAAAGCTTGCATAGCAACCTCCAGGATGGTCTCCGATGATGAGTAACTGAGCAAATCCTGGTTTAGAAATCCAATGGTCATATTTTTGAGCTTGGAAATTTCTCCCTGCTCTAAGGCATACTCTCCATTAATAATCCGGAGAAGAGTAGACTTTCCAGTGCCATTTAAGCCAATAAGGCCGATTTTTTCACCGGGATTGATCTGCCAGGTAGCATCTTTATAGAGATACCGGCCACCAAATTCGAAACGTATATTATTAAGTGTTAACACGGCAACAAAAATGCGAAAATTTAAGGGTTTTTCCGCTATATAATTTGAAAAGTATTCAAATCCTGATGCAAAATTTTTATGAATGAAATTTTAAGCTTTGTTGAATTGCACATGTATTACTTTCAATATATTATAACTTGATAGTCAGGCAGATTCTTGCAATGAAATAGATTTTTTTCTATTGCATAATTTGGGATTAAACTTCATTACAAGCTAAAAAAAACACTATTTCATTGATTTTATCGGATCATAATTACTACTTTCACTTGCAAAACTTAACTAAATTTTAAAACCATGGGACTCATTTCAGAATTTAAAGATTTTATTAATAAAGGTAATGCGGTTGATCTGGCTGTTGGTGTTGTTATCGGAGCTGCTTTCGGAAAGATTGTCAATTCTATTGTAAATGACATCATAATGCCGCCAATCGGTTTAGCATTGGGTGGGGTGAATTTTACTGATATTAAAATGACCATCAAAGCGGCATCAGTTGATGTTGCAGGTACAGTGGTACCGGCAGTTACCGTAAATGTTGGCAACTTTATTCAGGTCCTTATTGAATTTACTATTATCGCATTTGCAATTTTCATGGTGGTGAAAGGACTTAATAAAATGAAGAAGGCGGAAGAAGCGGCTCCATCTTCTCCTCCTCCTCCGACTAAAGAAGAAATACTCCTTGGCGAAATTCGCGATCTGTTAAAAAAATAAAAACTTATTAAATATTCGCAGGAGCAAAATTTGTTCCTTGAAATACTATTGACAAAATCCTAATCTTCAAAATATAAATTCTTATAATGAAAAACATCCTTGCTTCGCTGTCCCTCGCATTTTTTATCACTTCTTCAGCTCTTTCTCAAACTGCTGAACCTGATACATCCTGGAAAAAAGGCGGTTTTATTGGAATCAACTTTAATCAGGTATCACTTTCTCAATGGGCACAAGGGGGTGATAATAATCTTAGCCTCTCCACTTCTCTTAATCTCTTTGCAAATTACGAGAAAGGAAAAACAATTTGGAGTAATTCACTGGATCTTGCCTATTCAATAATTAAAACTTCCGGAGATGCTGTCCGAAAGAGTGATGATAAAATTGATTTTACTTCAAAGTACGGCTACCGCATTGGTGATGGAAAGTGGTATTATGCGGCATTAATCAATTTTAAAAGCCAGTTCGCTGAAGGATTTAATTACCCGAACGATTCAACTATCGTCTCTGAATTCATGTCACCGGGCTATCTCACACTTGCCTTAGGATTGACTTATAAACCAACAGATTATTTTGAAGTCTTCATTTCACCGGCGACCGGCAAGTGGACATTTGTAAATAATCAGACTCTTGCGGATGCAGGTGCTTATGGAGTTGAAATGGCAAACGTTGAGAATGGTCTTATTGTACCGGGTACAGGTGAGAATATTCGTTCTGAATTCGGTGCTTATTTGAACATGAAATTTAAAAAGGATATTATGGAGAATGTGACCTTCATGACCAAATTGGAATTGTTTAACAATTACACGGATAAAGATAAAGACAATGCAAAAAATATTGACGTGAATTGGGAATCTTCATTGAATATGAAAGTGAATAAATTCATCACCGCTTCTATTTTAGCTCAATTGGTTTATGATGCCAATGTTGTTGAAAGGACCCAGTATAAACAAGTAATCGGAGTTGGATTCGGATATAAATTCTAAAGGCACTTTGTGCCTTTTTTCTTAGTGCACTTTGTGGTAAAAAAACAACCGTTCCGATTTAACCACGGAGTACACAAAGTTGAAAAGCACAGAGATCACAGAGTTGTTTTTGAGGTTTTTTGATTAACGAATATCGATTAACGATTTTTGATTTTTGATTTGTTTGATCGGCGAATGATGATATCTCCTCAATTCTCTGTGCCCTTTGTGCCTTTTTTCTTAGTGCACTTTGTGGTAAAAAAACAACCGTTCCGATTT
>CAYHFJ010000254.1:0-4462 GCA_964355885.1 uncultured Flavobacteriales bacterium | reverse complement strand
TAGAGTAGCGGTCTCCAAAACCGTTGGCTGGGAGTTCGAGTCTCTCCACCCGTGCCAGGTCAAATTTGTTTTTCATGAGTGAAGGAGATGAGCCTTCGATTCGGTCAAACAAGAAAGAAAATTAATAACGAACAACCTCCATGAGCAAGATCAGCGCTTACATCAAAGAAAGTTACACCGAACTGGTACATAAGGTGAGTTGGCCTACTTGGGAAGAATTGCAAAGTAGCGTTATCGTAGTGATGGTAGCTACTGTCATTATTACATTAATGATTTTCGTAATGGATTTTGGATTCAATTCCATTATGAACCTCTTTTATAAAATGATTGCATAAGGATTATTGTCATGGCTGAAGCGCAACAACCGAAAGAACTTGTCAGAAAATGGTACGTGGTACGTGCTATAAGTGGCAAGGAGAAGAAGGTGAAGCAATATATTGAATACGAAGTAAACCGACTGAAGCTTACTGATTATGTAACTCAGGTACTAATTCCAACAGAAAAGTTCTATCAGATCCGTAATGGAAAGAAAGTCAGTAAAGAGCGGAATATCCTTCCCGGTTATGTTCTCATAGAAGCAAATCTTGCAGGCGAAATTCCGCACATCATTGAAAGTGTCACAGGTGTGATTTCTTTCCTTGGGGCTAAAGGCGAAGCTCCTGCTCCATTGAGACCTTCTGAAGTCAGCAGGATTCTCGGTAAGATGGACGAGTTGGCAGATAGTGAAGCAGTAATGAATATCCCATATGTTGTTGGAGAAACGGTGAAGGTGGTCGATGGTCCTTTCAATAGTTTCAGCGGTGTAATTGAAGAGATCAATGAAGAAAAGAAAAAACTAAAGGTGATGGTAAAGATCTTCGGAAGGAAAACTCCTCTGGAGTTGAATTATATGCAAGTAGAAAAAGAGTAAACAAACCTCAAAGGGATCAGATTGTAAATTCAGAACGAAAGCGATGGCTTCCACTCAATATCGTTCGAGCCGAAATCGAAAATCCCGAATAAAAATTAATTGTCATGGCTAAAGAAATAGGAACATACATCAAATTGCAGGTGAAAGGCGGATCAGCGAATCCGGCACCTCCGATTGGTCCGGCACTTGGTGCCAAAGGTGTTAACATTATGGAGTTCTGCAAGCAGTTTAATGCTCGTACGCAGGATCAGCCGGGAAAAGTACTGCCGGTAATTATTACGGTATACGTAGATAAGTCATTTGATTTCGTAATCAAAACTCCTCCCGCTGCTGTCCAGTTACTTGAACTTTCAAAATTGAAGAGTGGATCCAAGGAGCCTAACCGTAATAAAGTTGGAAGTGTTAGCTGGGATCAGGTAAAAACGATCGCTGAAATCAAAATGCCGGATCTTAACTGCTTCACTATTGAATCAGCTATGAGTATGGTGGCCGGAACAGCACGAAGTATGGGTATTACCGTTAGTGGTGATAAGCCATTCTGATTGTAAAAAAATATAATGCAATTTTCAAGTTAATAAATTAGTACAAACAAGAAGGAGGGTGAGATCCTATCAACCCCGTTTGAACTTCAAAACTTTAATTCAATGGCTAAGATTAGTAAAAAGAGAAAACAGATTCTTTCGAAAGTAGATCAGAGTAAGTCTTACAATTTGGCTGATGCCTCAAAAATTGTAAAAGAAATTACGACTAGTAAATTTGACGCTTCTGTTGATCTGAGTATCCGTTTGGGTGTTGACCCACGGAAAGCAAACCAAATGGTTCGTGGTGTCGTGACGCTTCCGCATGGCACAGGAAAAGTTAAAAAAGTACTTGTACTCTGTACACCTGACAAAGAAGCTGAGGCGCGAGAAGCCGGAGCGGATTATGTTGGATTGGATGAGTACATCACGAAAATTGAGCAAGGCTGGACCGACATAGATGTTGTGATTACCATGCCGAGTGTAATGGGTAAAGTGGGAAAACTGGGTAAAGTACTTGGTCCGCGTAACCTCATGCCTAATCCGAAAACAGGAACTGTTACGACTGATATCGGTAAAGCAGTGAATGAAGTAAAAGCCGGTAAGATTGATTTTAAAGTTGATAAGCAAGGTAGTATTCATGCTTCCATTGGTAAAGTTTCTTTTGATGCTGCCAAGATTGCGGAAAATGCAAATGAATTGCTAAACACAATTTTAAAGTTAAAGCCTTCGTCAGCTAAGGGAACGTATATGAAAAGTGTGTACTTATCCTCTACGATGAGTCCATCTGTTCAGATCGATACCAAATCATTATCGTAATCCGGGATCTTATCCTGTTAAAATCCTTAAATCGTTAAAACATGAAAAGAGAAGAAAAGGACGTGATCATTGGTGAGATCACTGTACTCCTCGATAAATATCCGACCATTTATATTACCGACACATCGTCTTTGTCTGTTGCTAAAACCAACCAGCTTAGAAGGCTTTGTTTCAACAAAGGTGTAAAAATGCTCGTAGCCAAAAATACACTTATCCAGAAAGCGATGGAGAAAAAGGATGCCGAAGGGTATCAGGAAGTTTTCCCCGCCCTTAAAGGAACAAGTGCTTTGATGTTCAGTGAGGTTGGAAATATACCTGCACGACTGATTAAAGAGTTCCGTAAAGCGACTGATAAACCACAACTGAAAGGTGCCTGGATTGACACAGCTGTTTTCCTCGGAGATAATCAGTTGGAAATATTAACACAGCTGAAATCAAGAAATGAACTCATCGGTGATATCATCGCATTGTTACAATCGCCTGCTAAAAATGTTATCTCTGCTTTAAGTAGCAGCGGAGCTAAACTGGCTGGTATCGTGAAAACTTTGTCTGAACGACCTGAGTAATACTTTCCTGTGTGAGCAGGAGATTATAAATAAAGAATGCTTCCAGTACCCAATATAATTACATTATTAAACTGAAATCCTTAACAATCAAAACCCTATAACAATGGCAGATTTAAAAGCATTCGCTGAGCAGTTAGTTAACCTGTCGGTGAAAGAAGTAAACGAATTAGCAAAAATCCTTAAGGATGAATATGGTATCGAACCTGCTGCAGCAGCAGTTGCAGTCGCAGCAGTTGGCGGTGGTGGTGCCGAAGCCGTAGTTGAGAAATCAACCTTCGACGTGATCCTTAAAGCACCGGGTGGTGCGAAGTTAAACATCGTTAAGTTGGTGAAAGAAATGACCGGTCTTGGTTTGAAAGAAGCGAAAGATCTGGTTGACGGTGCACCAAAAGCGGTTAAAGAAGGTGTGTCTAAAGAAGAAGCCAATTCTATCAAATCACAACTTGAAGAGGCTGGAGCAGAAGTTGAAGTTAAATAAGGCCTCGGCATCTGTTCGCGAGCATTTATAGACCTTTCCCGGCTAAAAACCGGGATAGGTCTATATCCTTTTTAATTGGCGGGTTTCCGGAACATCGCCATTAAAAAATTTAAACTCAATATCTAAACCCAAGCAACGTGTCCACAGCCATTAATCCTTCGAAGAGAATTAACTTCTCGACTAATTTACATAAGATTGATTATCCTGATTTTTTGGATGTTCAATTAAAATCTTTTCAAGATTTTTTCCAGCTTGAAACAACATCTGATAACCGTCAGAAAGAAGGTCTGTACAAGGTCTTCAGTGAAAATTTCCCAATCTCGGATTCCCGCAACAATTTTGTACTGGAATTTCTTGATTACTTTATTGACCCGCCTCGTTATTCAATTGAAGAATGTATTGAGCGTGGATTGACCCATAGTGTCCCGTTAAAAGCAAAATTGAAACTCTATTGCACAGATCCTGAACACGAAGATTTCGAAACTATTGTGCAGGATGTGTACCTCGGTACAATTCCTTACATGACTCCAAAAGGGACTTTCGTTATTAATGGCGCAGAACGTGTTGTTGTTTCACAGTTACATCGTTCACCGGGAGTGTTCTTCGGACAAAGCCGTCATGCGAACGGAACTAAATTATACTCTGCCCGTGTAATCCCTTTCAAGGGGTCATGGATTGAGTTTGCAACTGACATCAACAGTGTCATGTATGCATATATTGATCGTAAAAAGAAATTCCCTGTAACGACTCTTCTTCGCGCAATCGGTTATCAAACCGATAAAGAAATTCTGGAGATTTTCGGTTTGGCTGACGAATTTAAGGTGACCAAATCAGGAATTAAAAATATCCTTAACCGAAAACTTGCTGCCCGTGTATTGAAGACCTGGGTGGAGGATTTTGTTGATGAGGATACGGGTGAAGTTGTTTCCATTGAAAGAAACGAGGTAATCATCGAACGGGAAACTGTTGTCGAAGATCACCATCTGGATCTTATTCTCGAATCCGGAGTGAAATCAATCATACTGCATAAGATTGATACAAACACGAATGATTACGCGATTATTTATAATACCCTCCAGAAGGATACTTCGAATTCAGAAAAGGAAGCTGTTGAACACATTTACCGACAGTTGAGAAATGCTGAACCACCTGATGAAGAAACTGCACGTGG
>CAYHFJ010000253.1:0-4500 GCA_964355885.1 uncultured Flavobacteriales bacterium | reverse complement strand
GCCTGTATTACTATTTGGACAGAACTCCTTGAGCGGGGAGCTCATCGATGATGTCACAAGCAAACCTGTAAGTGGAGCACTCATCAGGATAGCTGACTCTTTCAGCCAGACTTTGAGTGCGGAGAACGGATCCTTTTATTTCACGGGATTAAGGAATGAAAAAATCACTTTATATATCTCGCATATTTCATATGATAAAGATACTATATCAGTTCCCATGAACTTTGAAAAACTGCGGATCCGTCTCAAACAATATACATATATAAGTCAGGAAATAACCGTCTCAGCGACCAGAGCAACTACGACCTCAGCAATTGCATATACTAATATCAGTAAAACTGATCTGGAAAAATCAAATCTTGGTCAGGACCTGCCTTACCTTCTACAGTTGAGCCCGTCTCTTGTTGTAACTTCTGACGCGGGAAATGGAATTGGCTACACGGGTTTACGTATACGTGGCAGCGATGCATCAAGAATTAATGTTACAATAAACGGCGTTCCTGTAAACGATGCAGAATCACATCAGGTGTATTGGGTAGATCTTCCCGATCTCGCATCATCTACCGAAAATATCCAGATACAACGAGGTATTGGCACTTCAACAAACGGAGCGGGAGCATTCGGAGGCAGTGTCAATATACAAACTCTCTCATTGACAAAAAATCCATATGCTTCAGTGAATAGTTCTGCAGGATCCTTTCAAACCTTTAAAAATACAATGGGTTTTGGAACCGGCATACTCTCCGGACATTTTTCTCTTGATGGAAAAATTTCAATGATCCAATCTGAAGGCTTTATCGATCGTGCATCCGGAAATCTAAAATCATTTTTTCTTTCCGGCGGATACTATGGAAAAACCTCATCAATTAAGGCTGTGATCATGTCGGGAAAGGAAAAAACTTACCAGGCATGGTACGGTGTTCCACAAGACTCTTTAAAAACCAACAGAACTTTTAATCCGGCAGGGATGTATTTTGACTCAAATGGAGAAGTAAAATTCTATGATAACCAGACTGATAATTATCAGCAGGACAATTATCAAATCCACTATACACAAACAATAAGTAATAACTGGAATTTTAACCTGACTCTTCATGGAACTTTGGGAAAGGGGTATTACGAAGAATATTCTGTCGGGGATCCTTTTAGCAAATACGGTCTTACAGATTTAATTACAAATACAGACACCATAAGATACTCTGACTTTGTAAGACAACGCTGGCTAGACAATAATTTTTATGGTGCTATTGCATCAACAAATTGCGAAGTAAAAAAAATAAAAATAATCATCGGTATAGCTGCCAATGAATACAATGGCAATCATTTTGGTGAATTGACATGGTCAAAAGACAAGGCAATTCCGACAATGCCTCACAGGTACTATGAAGATGATGCACAAAAAAAAGAGCTGAACCTGTTTACCAAGATCTCTACAAGAATTTTAAATAAATTGGACATGTTTGCAGATGTACAATTAAGAAACGTTGAATATGAATTTGAGGGAAGAGAAACAGGAGGTAATTTTTTATCTCAATCTGTCACCTATTCTTTTTTCAATCCTAAAATTGGTATATCCTACTCATTACCTAAAGATCAACGGATTTACATATCAGCGGGTGTAGGACAAAAAGAACCTGTGCGCGATGATTTTATAAACTCATCATCCCTGAGCAGACCCAAATCAGAAAGGATGACAGATTATGAGGTAGGATACCAGCTAAGTTCAGGAAAGTTTAATGTCGGAATAAATGTCTACTATATGGATTATTATAACCAGCTAATCTTGAATGGAAAAATTAATGATGTGGGAGAATACACACGTCAGAATGTAGACAGGAGTTACCGCAAAGGGGTGGAAGTTGAGCTCGGATATTTATTATCCAAATCTATTCGTTTCGAAGGAAATCTTTGTATAAGCCAAAACAAGATCGAGGAGTATGAAGAATATATTGACGACTATGATACAGAACTACAGTTGCTTCGTCGATTTACATCAACAGATATCTCATTTTCTCCTTCACTGATTGCATCAGGTCAGCTTTCATGGAATCCGATTCAAGCACTCAAAATATACTTCACTGGAAAATATGTTGGAAAACAATTTCTGGATAATACAGAAAACAAATTAAAGAGTATCGATGCTTACCTGGTGAACGACCTGAGATTTCGCTATGCAATTCACTTAAAATCTCTTAAAGAAATCGGACTAATCTTGCAATTCAATAACATCTTCGATCAAAATTATAATTCCAACGGGTATACCTATAGTTATATTTATGGCGGAGAAATGTCAACTTTCAATTACTTCTATCCACAAGCAGGAAGAAATTTTATGGCAGGAATAAACTTATCGTTCTAAGGAAAAACTAGTATTTGCAATTGCATGAAGGAGACATGAATACCTTGGCAGATCGAACAACCAATTGATCTATGCGTGCTTGCTGTTCATCTGAAAAAAGAATCCCCCGAAGCTCCAGCACTTTTAATTTTTTCAATTCGGAAATTTCATCAGGCACATCACTTAATTCATTATCCCATAATTCGAATACTTCAAGATTCACCAAACCCCCAATGCCGGGAGGCAATGAATCAATCACATTCCGGTTCAAGCCAAGATATATCAGCGATTTTAATGAACCGATCTCATTAGGTAAAGTTTTAAGTTTATTGTTCGAAAGATCCAGTCGCTCAAGCTTGCTTAATTTCGATATGTCAGAAGAAAGTTGTTGAATCTTGTTCTTGCTGAGATTTAATTCACGGAGATTCATGAACTGAAAAATTTCCAGCGGAAGAGAATCCAAATGTTTTCTGCTCAGATCCAATCTGTAAACGTGTTCAGGGGACGCTAGTGCATCCCGCATTGTCCGGAAAATACGATTGCTGTCCACTTCCATGCCATTACCGGTCGATAAGTCAGTAGTCTGACCGAAAACCATTCCTGATAGAAGAAACAGTATAGATAAGGGCATCAAAAGAAAACGGAAATTTACCACAATACAAAAACGTCAGGAAAGCAATTTTGTTGCGTTCACCTTGTCCTCTTTCATCTTTTCTTTCAATTGTTCCAGATTTTCGAAGTTCATGTCCCCTCGTATCCAGGCTTTGAGATAAACACTGAGCTGCTTACCATAAATATTCCTATCGAAATTGAAAAGATTTACTTCCACACTCAACTTTTTCCCGCCGACAACAGGACGTGTCCCTATATAGAGCATCCCTTTGTGCATCACATCGTCAACCTTAGCCAAAACAGCATAAATCCCATGCTTTGGGATCAGTTTAAATGGCTCCGCTATTTTCAGATTTGCAGTGGGAAAGCCCAGACCCGCACCAATCTGGTCTCCTTTCACAACCTCGCCACTCAGAACGAAGTCGTGTCCAAGTAATTTATTGGCCAGTTCAATTTCTCCTTCCAAAAGATAATTGCGTATTTTAGTAGAGCTGACTGCTACCTTGTCGACAACCTTTTTATTGATCTCCTCAAGCTGAAAACCAAAGGCAGGTGCCATCTCTTCAAGATCCTTATAGGAGCCTTCCCTGTTCCGACCAAAATGATGATCATAACCTATGACAAGAGTTTTCATTCCGATCTTTTCTACCAGTACATTCCGAACAAATTCCACCGCAGACAAACGGGAAAACTCCTTGTTGAAAGGTTGAATAATAAGATGCTCAATACCATTCATACGTAAAAGTGCCTCACGTTCTTGCATTGAAGTAATAAGTTTCAGACTGTTATCATCCGGTTGAAGAACCATTCTTGGATGAGGGAAAAAAGTAAAAACGACTGTCTCGCCATTCTGCTCTCTTGCCAATTCCAGCAGACGATGAATGATTTGTAAATGGCCTTCATGCACACCATCGAATGTACCGATCGTTACGATGGCATTAGGAAGGCCTGGGAATTCATCAATCGAATTGTAAATTTTCACACAAAATAAATTCTGTTGCAAAATTAAGATTCCTATTGAATAAGCAGGTAAGTATTGCTTGGAAGAACTACGAATGTATTTGAACATTTCCTGCTCAGGAGGATAGAATCTCCTTAAAGCCATGAGATCAGGTTCACTTTAAAAAATACGAAATCGTTTTTGGAGATTAATTTCCTGCCAATCAACCCATTCAATACTTTTTACTACAAAAAAATATTAAATGGACATATCCGGTTAATTCTCGCGGCCATTGTCTTCACGGGTAATTCTTTCTAAAACGACTCATTTTGCGTAAGTTCGCACACTTATTAAATAAAGAAATATGTCAGGCAATAAAATTACCATGTCAGGGAACAAGTTAAATGTTCCAAACGATCCAATTATACCATTCATTGAAGGCGACGGAACTGGTCCCGATATCTGGCGCGCTTCGGTTCGTGTAATCGATGCTGCCGTCGAAAAAGCATATAAAGGAAATAAGAAGATTGTCTGGAAAGAAGTTCTTGCCGGAGAAAAGGCATTTAAACAAACTGGTAACTGGCTTCCGGATGAGACGCTGGCAGCTTTC
>CAYHFJ010000252.1:0-4548 GCA_964355885.1 uncultured Flavobacteriales bacterium | reverse complement strand
ACGAAGCGCGTGTATATAACAGAGCATTTTCACCTGCCGAAGTCCGCGCGCTTTATAACTTTGCCCCCGGGCCGGTGGGGTATTGGGATTTGAATGAAAACACAGGCACAACATCGGTATATGATAAATCAGGAAATGGGAATACCGGGACGATGAATGGCACAATGACTGAAAGTGATTGGGTGAAAGGCAAACTCGGCTCGGCGCTTGACTTTGATGGGAGTGATGATTACATCGAAGCAGGAACAGGAATAAACCCTTCAGGTTATTCGCAGTTTACACTTTCTGCTTGGGCAAAAAGCGATGTTGCCGATATAAACAATGGAATAGTTGGTTGGTACGATGGGACAAATGGCATATTTATTCAGTCAAATACAAGTGGAGAAGGAGTTGTTGTGCTGGCTGGAGATGGATCTGACTATGGAGGTGTAGTTACAGATATAGAAACATGGCGTTATGCCAGCCTTGTATACGATGGGTCGTTGTCTGGAGATGCAAATAGGTTAAAATTGTACTTAGATGGAATTTTACAAACATTAACCTTTAATGGTGCATCATCTGTTCCTGCTACTATCCCAACACTCAGTTCGGCAACAAATAAAATAGGGGATATGGGTTCGTTAAATCGCAAATGGGATGGTCAGATAGACGAAGTCAAAATCTACAACTACGCTCGCACTCCGGCCCAAATAGTCGAAGATATGAATGCTGGGCATCCTGCTCCGGGCTCGCCGGTGGGCTCGGCAGTGGGACACTGGAAGTTTGACGAGGGGTATGGGACAACGGCGAATAATAGTGGGAGTGGAGGAACTGCATATAATGGGACACTTACAAATTTGGCAAGTCCAGCAACTTCTACAAGTGGATGGACTAGCTCTGGGAAATCTGGGAAAGCTTTGATATTTGATGGAAGTGACGACATGGTGGACATTGGCAACCCATTGGGATCTACTTCAAGTGGAGACAAGACGGTATCTGTTTGGGTGTACCCATCTTCTGCAACTGTAGGATATATAACCACAAACTATGACGCCGGTTCAAATGGCTTTTCACTCATATTTAATGCGAATCAGACTGTTGGAATTGCTTGGACTGGAACTATAAACGCTGTTCAAACAACGAACACCCTCTCATTAAACACATGGTCGCATATCGTGGCTGTCTATGGATCAGGATCGACAGGTGGAAAAATCTTTGTTAATGGAATATTGAGCAAGGAAGGTAATCTAGGTTCTGAGCTGACCGCCACCAACAAGATCAAAATAAGTAGTCGCTGGGTGAGTGCAAACAGTGGGACTGCGGTTGCGTTCACAGGCAGAATCGACGAGGTTAAAATGTACAACCTCACCCTTACTGAAGATCAGGTCAAAGTTGAATACAGCGCAGGTAAATCACAAGTAATGGGTGCGCTTTCAACCGCAAGCAATGGTACAACTGCAGACAATTCGTCTGATCGGTCATACTGCGTGCCAGGAGATACGAGTACGTGTAGTGCACCGGTTGGGGAGTGGAAGCTTGATGAAAATACAGGCACGACAAGTGTGTACGATACTTCTGGAAATGGAAATACAGGCACGATGACAGGATCTATCTCTGCGAGTGCATGGACAAATGGAAAAGTGGGTGCTGGGCTTGACCTTGATGGAACAGACGACTATATAACTATGGGAGATCCTGCAAGTGGAATATTAGATCCGGGATATACAGATTTTACTCTTTCTATGTGGGTTAAAACAACTGATACTACAGGGTATTTTGTATCAAAAGCCTATGGGGCAAATGCAAATGGAGATTATGCAATGGGTATAGCAAGTAATAAGCTACAATGTGAAAATGCCGGTAATTCTTATTTTTATCGCGTATCGACCACCAACATAAATACAGGGAGTTGGGTTTATCTTACTTGTGTTTTTCAGGCAGGTACAACGATTAATGTCTATGTTAATGGAATGCTCGACAATGGAACATTGAGCGGGGGTATCAGCAGTAAATCTGGCAATGCTCAACCATTTGTGATAGGTACAAGCGATATTGCCCGAGTTGGGGCGGGTGCATATGCACTTGATGGAATTGTAGATCAGGTTCGTTACTACAACTACGCCCGTACACAGGCCCAAATTGCATGGGAGTACAATCAAGGTGCGCCACTAGCTTGGTACCGGTTTGATGAGTGTACAGGAACGACGGCATATAATGCAGCTTTGGCAGGCAGTGGAGAGGCGATAGGAAGCAATGCCACAATCACAATCGGTGCAACCGGAAGCAATACAACAGCCGGAACATGCGCTACATCTGGTGCATGGTATGACGGTGCAACAGGAAAGATAAGCTCAAGTTTAGATTTTGACGGTACCGATGACTATGCCAGCTTTACCAAAAGCACCGCAGTTCAAAACATTGGGAACAATGGCAGCGTTTCTGCATGGATAAAATACACCTCAATGGACTCTACTTTGCAAATGATTCTCGATTTGGCGGGAACAGGGAACAACGGATTGGTGTTTTTGTCAAACAATGCGAGCGATAAACCCCGTATCCAATATGGCAATGGAGCAAGCACTTCAACTGCAATTGCAGTTTCTACATTTACAACGGGCACGTGGTATCACATTGTAGGGACATGGAATAGTACACAGGCGGATCTGTATGTAAACGGCGTACTTGAAGCAACATCAACTACCGATCCATCTGTGACTATCGGCTCAGGCACTGCCTATATTGGGTCAAATGGTGGAACAATTCGTTTTCATAATGGCCTTCTGGATGACGTTCGCATATATAACTACCCTATGACTGCAAACCAAGTCAAAACACTCTACAACAATGGGGCAGTCTCGTTCAAATAACAAATAATAATGGCAACAAAAAAGGAAGAGCTACGCCCTTCCTTTTTTGAACAAACAAGCTTGTTTGACGATTTATCTTAATTCTACTTTTGCTCCAGCTGCTTCAAGCTTTGCTTTCGCTTCATTTGCGGCTTCTTTCTTAGCACCTTTTAGTATGACTGCGTCTCCTTTTTCAACGAGATTTTTTGCATCTACGAGTCCAAGTGTTTGATCGAGCTCACGAACAGCTTTAATGACTGCAATTTTTTGTTCTCCTGCTGAGACTATAACTACATCATAAGCTGATTTTTCTTCTACTGCTGCTGCTACTGGTGCTTGAGCGCCAGCCATCATTACAGGAGCTGCTGCAGAAACGCCAAACTTTTCTTCCATAGCTTTTACAAGCTCTGAAAGTTCTAAAACGGTCATTTTCTCGACCATTTCCATGACTTTCTGTGCATCTCCAGATAATTTAACAGAAACTTTTGAGGCTTCTGCAGCGACTTCTGTTTTTTGTGTATCCTCTGCCATATATTTCATTCACCTCTTTCGAAAGCGATTTTACGCTTCTTTTGAGTCCCTTATTCCCCCCAAGACTCGAACAAATTTACTTGGAATTTCATTCATTGTATATGCAAATCCTCGAATAGGTGACATAAGTCCATATACAACTTGGCCCAAAAGCTCCTGTCTTGTCGGTAGTTTTGACAATGCTTCTACTTGCTTTCCTGTTATTATCTCTCCGTTTAAAACGCCAACCGAAACTTTTCCTTTTTCAGCCTTTTTTATAAATTCGAATATTATTTTTAGGCTTGGTATGAAATTTTCTGGCATTTCTTTTGACGGGATCAGAATTGCATTTTGCCCAGAAAACTCTTGATCTGTTTTTACATCTAAGTGTCCTAAAATCTTTTTAACGAGTGTGTTTTTGACTATTTTTAATTTTGAACCTTGATCAAAGAGTAAACTTCTTAATTCATTTATTTGATTTGATGTATAAGAGGTATAATTTAATACCGCAGTAGAAGGGGATTTTTCGAATTGTGAAACGGCTTCACTTACTATTCCTTTTTTAATATTTATACTTTTTGACATATTATTCTCCTCGGCGGGGTGAAATTTTAACGACTCCGTCTACCATTTCGCATAGCGAAATGTAACTCTGCCTCCGCTGTCTTAGGAAACTTTCCCAAACTTACGACCTTCATTCTAAACGCAAATCAAAATCCTGTCAAACGTATACTTGGTCCCATCGTAGATGTCAAAAACACCTTTTGTATTAGCTTTTTCTTCATTTTTGATGGAGTATTTTTCTGTAATTCTTGTAACAAATGATTAACATTTTCGATTAACTCCTCGTCTTTGAAAGAAAAGTTTCCAACGATTTGGTGCAATACAGCATGACTTGGTTGGCTTTTAATTTCAACTTGTCCTTTTGATAAATCCTCTAAAACCTTTTCAGGTTTATCTGTGATAGTGCCTGTTTTTGGTGAAGGCATCATACCTTTTGGACCTAAAAGTCTTGCTGCTTTTCCTAAATCTTTCATAACAGAAGGTGAAGCGATTATTACGTTAAAATCAATTTCCGGTTTTAATTTTCCTGAAACGATTTCATCGATAGACTTTACGTCTCTCCATAAAACATTTCCTTCTTTTCCTTTGTCACTAGCTGAAATTACTAAAACTTTGATTGATTTTCCGATACCATTTGGTAGGGAAGTCG
>CAYHFJ010000251.1:0-4606 GCA_964355885.1 uncultured Flavobacteriales bacterium | reverse complement strand
CTGAAATGTATTTCTCTTTCTTCAAGAGGTGGAACATGGTGCCTCATATTGATTATGGTGTCCATACAAGTCTTGATACGCTTCGATCCAAGACTGATTTTAATTTGATACTGATTGATGCCCAACTGACAAGTATGCCACCTATGGAGCTTGCAGAGCAGATTCGACAGTTAAGATCACAGGAGGATCTTCCTATTGTATTTTTTAATGCGGATCAGGCTGATGAAGTCTTATTTGATTATACCAGTGATCTGGTATCTGCTGTAATTCCAAGGAATGTTGATCGGTCAAAAGTGTTGGATATTCTTATCGGTGTATTCTCCGTGGAAGATCATGAAAGAGGTCAGCATGAAGCCGGATTGAAGATCATGGGAGCGAGGCTTGGTGAGGAGTACCCAATACACATCATGATAGCGGAAGATAATCTCATCAATCAGAAGTTGGTGCAGAATATATTTGAAGGCTTGGGCTATAAGCCTGTTATAGTTTCAAACGGACTACAGGTTCTGGAGCAGTTGAAACTTGCGAAGTTTGATATCGTCTTCATGGACGTACAAATGCCGGAAATGGATGGAATGGAAACGACAAGAAACATTCTCAAAAAATATGATCCTGCTGTCCGACCGGTAATTATCGCCATGACAGCTTTTGCTCTGGAAGGAGACAAGGCAAAATGTATAGAAGCGGGAATGGATGATTATATCAGTAAGCCATTTATGGTTGAAGAAATTGTAGAACAAATAAAAAAGTGGAGTGCAAAGCAATATACTAATACAAAAAATACAATGGCATCACAAAATAAAGACGCAATCCAGATTCAAAAGCAATTGCTCGTAGACGAAAAAGTGCTGAATCGTTTACGGGATATGGCTGCAAGCGCGGATATGGATTTCTTCGGGGAGGTAATCCGTATGTATATTCAGCAGGGTAAAGAAATTATAGGTGATATTGAGGACCTGTGCAGGAAGAAAGAGTGGGATAAGATGAGTCAACAGGCTCATAAACTTAAAGGATCCTCTTTAAATATTGGAGCCAATCTTCTTGCGGAAACCTGTCGTATTATTGAATTGAAAGGGAAAGACCCACATGGAGAAGACTGCACAAGTCTGGCAAACCGCTTGCGATCTGATTTTGATAACACGATTGCAAAGATCAGAGAGCTTACCGGTATCATAGATTAGTGAAGATTAGGTAAGATCATTTGTTTTCTGCCAACTGCGGCGTGTGAATTCGGTGAAATTTAATGGAGCCTATATTATATTTACTTCCATTTCCATCTCTACTCCAAATTTATCCTTCACGCTTTTCTGAACCTTACGGGCAAGAGAGATCAATTCTTCTCCACTGGCACCACCGTAATTTACCAATACCAGAGCTTGTTTTTGGTGCATGCCAACTCGCCCTTCCACTTTGCCCTTCCAGCCGCACTGTTCTATCATCCAGCCTGCAGCGAGTTTCATTTTATTGTCACCGGTTTTATAGGCAACCATATCAGGATACTGTTTTTTTATCCTTTCATATACATCTGCCGTTACTTCAGGATTTTTAAAGAAGCTTCCCGCGTTACCGATTTTTGCGGGATCAGGAAGTTTGCTGCGTCGTATATTAATCACAGCCCGACTGACATCACTGATACCGGGATTATTCACTCCCATCACTTTAAGTTCCGCGTCAATTGCTCCATAACTCGTATTTAATACAGGTTTTTTGCTTAGTTTAAAAATGACAGCGGTTATAAGGTATTTGTTCTTCGCTTCATGTTTAAAAATACTGTCTCTGTATCCAAAGCGACATTCGCTATGACTAAAGGTTTTAAGTTCTCCGTTTTCCAGATCTAACGCTTCCAGATGATGAAACACATCTTTCAATTCTACACCATAAGCACCAATATTCTGAATAGGAGAAGCCCCAACACAGCCCGGTATTAAAGACAGGTTTTCAACACCGCCTAAATCCAACTTAATAACATGACTCACAAAATTGTGCCATACTTCTCCTGCACCTGCCTTCACCATGGCTGTGTCCGCATCTTCACTAAGCAGTTCGATTCCTTCAATGGCATTTTGTATTACCAGGCCCGGAAAATCTTTAGTGAGCAGAATATTGCTACCACCACCTAACACGAGCTTTGGCAAAGTTTTGAGTACAGGGTCGCTGATGAGTTCCCTCAGTTCTTCAAGATTGCTAATTTTGGAGTAATATCCCGCTTTTACTTCGATGCCGAGTGTATTCAGTCGGCTGAGGGAATAGTTTTGTAGAATTTTCATAACAGCTCTGAATACGAAAGTAAGTCTTGCCGGAATGACTTTACAGGAGAAGTAGTTTTCTTATTCACGAAATTACTCACAAAGCAAAGGCGGACATTCACCAAGCCCTGAATGAATTGGGCTGAATAGTTTTGAGAAAAGCTTTCGGCTGCATTAGTTTGCAGGCTCATGGTTTAGTTTTTGGTTAAACAACCTGGATGTGCATTGGGTTATGCACTGGCAGCGGTCTTCGGATCGCTGTTTTTTTTTGTATTGGAGAAATTATTTGTGTATGACCCCGGGTGAGATTATAATCTAATCACTGATAATAAAATCATCCCCTTCAAAGCTTTGGGCCATATTGATGGATGGCAGAAATAAGAGCGGAAATAGGATTCGTTTCATAAATGATGGAGATTGAATGCTATAATTTTGAGATGAATATAGGAAATGATATTCTAATACAGATGAAATTATACCTTTACATTTCAATTGAATTTAATATGAATCAAACGGAATTGATAAAGAAAAATTTTAAGGAAGCTGCGGACTTATTACAGGTTTTTTTTAATAATGATAATAATATAAAAAATATTGCAGGAGCCGCTGACCTGATGATCGCTTCATTGAAAAGCGGAGGAAAAATTATTTCCTGCGGGAATGGTGGCAGCATGTGTGACGCGATGCATTTCGCTGAGGAACTTACAGGTCGATTCAGAGATGACAGAGATGCCATCGCCGCGATTTCAATCTCGGACCCTTCGCACATTTCCTGTGTTGCTAATGATTACGGATTTGAACATGTTTTTTCCAGATACGTAGACGCTGTCGGAAAAGAAGGTGATGTATTGTTGGCTATCAGCACCAGCGGCAATTCAAAAAATATTGTTCGTGCTATTGAATCGGCAAGGAAGAAAGGTATGAAGGTAATTGGTCTTACCGGGAAAGATGGTGGCAGCATGGCTTCTTTATGTGATATTGAAATCAGGGCTCCTAAAAGCGACTACGCGGACAGAGCACAGGAAATACACATTAAAATTATTCACTCGCTTATCCAATGTATTGAGTCGGGTAGGTGATCCCTATAATGAAATCAATTTCATGAATGAGTTTATCCCTTCTCCTTCTGGAATGTCCGATCCCTGAAATATTTACAGGGTAGTTAACCACTGAGGATTCGATTTCCTGATTCCGGTTATTTATTTTAAAAAAAAATGGCGCACCTGCGCCCTGAAAAATTATTGTCCAAATCATGCTCGTAAAAACCTTTGGTAGCGCTGTTTTCGGAGTGCAAGCCACTTCTATCACGGTAGAAGTAAATCTCAGCAGCGGTGTAAATTTTATTCTGGTCGGTTTACCCGATAGTGCAGTAAAGGAAAGTCAGAAACGTATCGTTGCTGCATTAAATAATTGTGGTTACAAATATCCGAGACTGGAGATTACCGTTAATATGGCTCCCGCGGACGTTCGCAAAGAAGGTTCTGCTTATGATTTGACTATAGCTATGGGAATTCTGGCAGCATCTTCTCAGTTAAAGCAGGATGAACTTGATAAGTATATCATCATGGGAGAACTTTCATTGGATGGAAGTTTGCAGCCAATCAAAGGTGTACTGCCCATTGCTATTCAGGCAAGAGACGAAGGATACAAAGGATTTATTCTTCCCATGCAGAATGCCCGCGAAGCTGCGATTGTAAATGGGCTAAAAGTTTATGGTGTAGAAAATATTACTGAAGTCGTGGATTTCTTCAACGAGGAAAGAGATCTCATTCCTGTCGTAGTGGATGCGGAGGCGATCTTTCGAGAATCACAGGGAAAATCAGAATTTGATTTTTCAGATGTGAAAGGACAGGAAAATATCAAACGAGCGATGGAGGTAGCTGCTGCCGGCGGACATAATATTATTCTCATCGGTCCGCCTGGTGCCGGAAAGACCATGCTGGCAAAAAGATTACCAACAATACTTCCGCCTCTTACTCTCAATGAAGCTTTGGAAACCACAAAAATTCATTCTGTCGCGGGAAAGTTGGGTAAAGAATCTTCCATGATTTCAGTAAGACCATTTCGCTCTCCGCATCATACAATTTCTGATGTTGCGCTTGTTGGTGGAGGAACCTTTCCTCAACCCGGAGAAATATCTTTAGCGCATCATGGCGTATTATTTTTAGATGAATTGCCGGAATTTAAAAGAACAGTTTTGGAAGTGATGAGACAACCCTTAGAGGAAAGAACAGTTACTATTTCAAGAGCAAAATTTTCTATTGAATACCCTGCAAGTTTTATGTTGGTGTCTTCAATGAACCCTTGTCCCTGCGGCTTCTACAACCATCCCGAAAAGGACTGCGTCTGCGGTCCCGGTG
>CAYHFJ010000250.1:0-4622 GCA_964355885.1 uncultured Flavobacteriales bacterium | reverse complement strand
TCGATATCTTTGCTTGATTCAGAGAAAAACTATTTTTCTTTAAATTTGTTCTTTTTTCAAGGCTTAATACAGCAAAACCCACTATGCGTCAGCTAAAAATAACCAAATCCATTACTAACCGCGAGAGTCAGTCGCTTGAAAAATATCTTCAGGAGATTGGTCGCGAAGAATTGATTACCGCGGAAGAAGAAGTTCGGCTCGCGCGAAAAATTAAAGAAGGAGACCAAAATGCATTAGATCGGCTAACGAAAGCGAATTTGCGTTTCGTAGTATCAGTTGCAAAGCAATACCAAAATCAAGGCTTAAGTCTGCCTGACCTTATCAACGAAGGAAATCTTGGATTGATAAAAGCGGCAAAACGATTTGATGAAACACGCGGATTCAAATTCATCTCTTATGCAGTATGGTGGATTCGTCAAAGTATACTTCAGGCTCTCGCCGAACAGTCTCGAATTGTTCGATTACCATTGAATCAGGTTGGTTCATTAAATAAAATTTCAAAAGCTTACTCTAAGCTCGAACAGGAATTTGAACGGGAGCCTTCACCGGATGAGCTTGCTAAAGTCCTGGACATCCCAACAGAAAAAATCGCCGACACTATGCGTGTAAGCGGTAAGCACGTCTCTATGGATGCGCCTTTTGTTCAGGGTGAAGATAATAGTCTCATCGATGTTCTTGAGAATCATGATTCTCCCAGAGCCGATAACCTGCTAATGAATGAGTCGCTGCAAAAGGAAATAGATCGTTCCCTCAGCACACTTACAGAACGCGAACGTGAAGTCATTAAATTATTCTTCGGAATTGGTATGCAACACGGACTTACTCTGGAAGAAATCGGAGCGAAATTTGATCTCACCAGAGAGCGTGTTCGCCAGATCAAGGAAAAAGCGATCAGACGCCTTCGTCATAAATCAAGGAGCCGCTTATTAAAAGCATACCTCGGTTAATAATCTGACTTAATGTATTAGTTATTTTCGTTTTGATCAGCTTTCATATCCAATGGAAGCTGATCTTTTTTAATACCATTATTACACCCGGAAACACATAAAAATCTAAATCATGACGCTAGACAATCTTCAAGGTGACCCTAAAGTAAATTTCAAAGACCAATACGAAGCAGAACTTTCAGATTGGATTCAACTTGAAAAGGCTGCCATTGCATTAATTCACATCACAGGTTCATTGTGGTTTGATAAATCTGTTGAACTGATTTTATTCAGAAATCAGTTGGTGGATCGCAGTGCCAGTGAGATCCTTAACCTGCATAATTACGCCAAGCAAATTGTAAAAAAACCTGTCAATGTATTGGATACACTAATGCTTGCTAAAGAAATGTTGAAGCTAAACCTCGCTCCGAGTCGCATCGACATTGGCAGATTAAATGCCGAATGGATCTCTGAAAGAAAGAACTATAAAACCGCGGAAGAATTTATTGGCGATAAATTGAAAACTTTTATTGGTAAAGAAAAGAGAGTCATGATTCCCCGGGACGTAGTTCTTTACGGCTTCGGACGAATTGGTCGTCTGGTTATGCGTGAATTGATCGCTCAAGCCGGGAAGGGAGAACAATTAAGGCTTCGCGCGGTTGTTACCCGTAACAATAGCGATCTGGATATTACGAAACGCGCGGATCTTTTACGTAACGACTCTGTTCACGGTGCATTTCCCGGTACAGTGATAGAAGATTTTGAAAACAAGGCACTCATTGTGAATGGACAGACTGTTCACATGATCGCTGCCAATGACCCTGCAAAGATAGATTACAATGCCTTTGGAATTCATGATGCATTGATTATTGACAACACCGGTATTGTCAGAGATCGGGAAGGATTAAGCTTACATCTAAAATCAAAAGGAGCATCAAAAGTATTACTCACCGCTCCCGGAAAAGGTGATGTGCCCAATGTAGTATATGGAGTCAATGAGGCTGCATTTGAGCGCGACAAAGAAACTGTATTTTCCGCCGCCTCCTGTACGACGAATGCGATCGTTCCGGTGCTGGCTGTGATCGAGTCATCACTTGGTGTTGAACGGGGACACATTGAAACAATCCATTCCTATACCAATGACCAAAATCTGCTTGATAATTATCATGCAAAATACCGGCGTGGAAGATCTGCCGCGTTAAATATGGTAATTACTGAAACAGGTGCCGATAAAGCAGTGGCCAAAGTTTTACCTCCGCTTGCAGGTAAGCTGACAGGAAATGCAGTCCGTGTTCCTACTCCGGATGTTTCACTTGCTATCCTGAATCTAACTGTAAAAAAAGAAACTTCTAAAGATGAAGTAAATGAAATTTTAAGGAATGCAGCTTTGCATGGAAAACTTGTAGAACAAATTCAGTATTCCATATCAAATGAATTGGTATCTACAGATCTGGTCGGAAATCCTTGTGCAAGCATTGTTGACAGCCCTGCTACCATCGTTTCGAAGGATAATAAAAGTTTAGTGCTTTATGTCTGGTACGACAACGAATATGGTTATAGTCGTCAGGTGGTACGCTATGCCAAATACCTGGCAGATGTAATCAGGCTTATCTACTATTGATCAATTAACATTCAAAAGACAAAATGCCAACATTGGTACTTAGCCACAAATGCACGAACAATAATTTATTCGTGCATTCGTGGCAATTTTTATTTCGCGTTTAATAAACCAAGAACATTTTGACACTATCTAACGAGGCCCGAAATCACGAAGTGTCATTTTATATTCCAGCCCCTTCACAACTACTCCATTTCTTTTACCAAGATTATCGCGTTGCTTAAAAATTAAACCAACTCCTGCGGCATACTTTTCTTTTCCGAAAATTCTTTCGATAAAATTTTCTTCATCAATCTGAATAACTGTCAGGGTTGAATCAAACAAAATACCGCCAACCGAAGCCTCCTGATGGAAACTGTCATAGCTATACATTTCTTCAGCTTCTGTATTAGCATCATTTCCATCCCAGGTGACGCTGGAATTGATAGGAAATGCCAATTTATGGTAGGGAACATTGTCTTCAATTCGATAAGCGCCTGTAAGACTTAGCGTCTGTGTCCAAACACTTACTAGAGTCCAGTCCTCATTTTCGTTTGTCCTTTTATATCGAACAAGAATCTGTGCCTCCTGCCCTTCACCATTAATATAACTGCTGTCAATTTCTTCCCGAACCTGGAAATGAAATGTGTAAACCGAATCATCGTTGTTATTATCATTCTCACCATGAAAAACAGAGTCCACGTCATACTCAACCCAGCGGTCTTTTTCGACAGGAAAATAGTTGTAAGAAGGAGCAACAGGAATAATAGTTTCTTTCTTACAAGAACTAATAACCAACAATAATAACAGTGGTAATAAAAATCTTTCAGGAAACCGGAACAAATACATCATGAGGCGCATGCTTAGCGATGAACCCACCACCAATCACATCCGCGCCGTCATAAAAGACCGCGCTTTGTCCGGGTGCAATTGCACTTACAGGTTTGTGAAACGATACCTTTATATAATCCCCGATTTGTTCGAGGGTACTTAAGGTACCGGGATCCTTATAACGAATCCTGGTAATGGCTTCTATCGGTTGGTCTAACGAAGGCAATTTGATAAAGTTTGTACTTTTTACCCACATATCTTGCCTTTTCAGCTCATCGAAAGCTCCCAACACAACAACATTTATATCAGGCTGTATATCAATAACATATAAAGGTTCTCCTACAGCAATTTCAAGACCTTTTCTTTGGCCGATTGTATAGAAAGGATAGCCCTTATGCTGCCCAAGAATCTTTCCTTCAGTGCTCATGAAATTGCCACCATTCAACTTTTCTTCAATTCCATCCACTCTTCTTTTTAAAAATGAACGGTAATCATTATCAGGGATGAAGCAAATCTCGTATGACTCATTTTTCCTGGCCAACTCATGAAACCCCATGTCCATCGCCATTTGCCGAATTTCGGATTTATGGTAATTGCCAACAGGGAACATGGTCCGGGAAAGACATTCCTGACTGACTCCCCATAGAACATAGCTTTGATCTTTCCAGTCATCTTTTCCCTTGCTCACAACAAAGCGACCATTTTCTTCCCGCACATTTGCATAATGTCCGGTGGCAATAAATTCACAATCGAGCATATCTGCCCTCTTCAATAAGGCTTCCCACTTGATATGCGTATTACATTTTACGCATGGATTAGGTGTACGCCCTGCCAGATATTCATCTACAAAATCATTGATAACATGATTTCCGAACTCTTCCCTGATATCAATAATGTAATGTGGAAAGCCTTTCTCAACAGCGATGCTGCGCGCGTCATTGATTGAATCCAGTGAGCAACATCCTGTTTCTTTCTTGGATCCGCCGGCGGAAGCATAATCCCATGTTTTCATGGTCATACCAACAACTTCATAGCCTTGCCCGTGCAATAACACGGCAGCTACTGAACTGTCAATACCGCCACTCATGGCCATTAAAACTCTGCCTTTTTTACTCATGAATCACAAGAAAAACAAATGGAATAGTTCCCTCATCTTAGGAGAGAAATCACTGTTCTAAGAGACTGCAAATATATCACGGGCACCTCTAATAACCTATTTTAGGTGATGTGCGCAGAGATTTTTTTGCAAGACAAGGCGTGAGGAAGGA
>CAYHFJ010000249.1:0-4651 GCA_964355885.1 uncultured Flavobacteriales bacterium | reverse complement strand
CCAGGCTCGTACTTTGAGACAATATCCTGCAACTATTGCTTCCCATATTCTGGGTTATGTAAATGAGGTTGATCAAAAGAAAATTGACGAGGATCAGTATTATGAAAGTGGCGACTACATTGGCATATCAGGAATAGAACAAGCATACGAAGCTGAACTGCGGGGAGTAAAGGGCATTTCTTACATGATGGTGGATGTACACAACCGTATAAAAGGTTCTTTTGAGGGCGGAAAAATGGATACCGCTGCCATCATAGGGAAAAATCTGATCTCCACCTTGCACGCCGGCATACAAACTTACGGAGAGCGCTTACTCGCCGGCAAAGTTGGTAGTATTGTCGCGATCGAACCTGCCACCGGCGAAATTTTGGTCATGGCCAGTTCTCCCTCTTTTGATCCAGGTATGTTTGTTGGAAGGGAAAGTGCTAAAAATCGAATGGCACTCTTAAGAGATCCGCTAAAACCAATGCTAAACAGGGCCATTACCTCCTCCTACCCTCCCGGGTCAACATTTAAACTGGCAAATGCCATCATCGGATTGGAAGAGGGTTTACTGGGCCCCGATATTCGTTATTCATGCAATGGCCCAAGATCAGCACCTATTAAATGTACTCACAATCACGAAACACCTTTGCCTCTGCTAAGTGCAATCCGTGAATCATGCAACTCATACTTCTTTCAGGCATTTAGAGCTATTATTAACAAATACCCAAATTCGGAAGAAGGATTTGAAGTTTGGAGAAACCACTTGATCGACCTGGGTTTCGGAAAACGAATTGGCGGAGATCTAACTGCAGAGACAGCAGGCAGTGTTCCTAAAACAAGTTATTACGATCGGTTCTTTGGCAAAAGTCACTGGAACGTAATGACCATTCGGTCGCTGTCCATTGGTCAGGGAGAGTTGCTATTGACTCCTCTTCAGTTGGCCAATATGGTATCAGTCATTGCTAACAAAGGTTATTATATTGCTCCTCATGTTGTTCGTAGTATTCAGGATTACGACCGCAATGAAAGGGTTCTCTCTTTCGACAAACATGTCACATCAGCAAATCCTTACTTGTTCCAGGTAATTGCAGATGGCATGGAGAAAGTCGTTGAATCAGGGACTGCCCGCACAGCTGCCAGAGTTGAAGGGATAGCCATTTGCGGTAAAACAGGAACAATCCAAAATCCGCACGGTGAAGCACACTCTGCCTTCGTTGCCTATGCACCCAAGGATGATCCCAAAATTGCCATTTGTGTCTATGTTGAAAATGGCGGTTGGGGTGCCCGTTATGCAGCACCTATTGCAAGTTTAATCATTGAAAAATACTTGACCGATTCCATATCACCCAAACGAAAATATCTGGAAAGCAACATGTTAAGTGCAGATCTGATTTCGGCAATGCATCTGTCAGGAGGGGACTGAGGGAAAGGAAAAAGGATACTGATTAATGATTAATGGTTAATGGTTAATTGTTAATTGTTAATTGTTAATGGTTAATGAGATAATAACTAAAAGCTAACTGCTAGCAGCTAAAAGCTTTAAAAACAAATGAAGAGCGAAAACAACATATTTTTCAACCTTGACTGGATCACAATCTTTATCTACCTGGCATTAGTCATGTTAGGGTGGGTAAATATCTACGCTGCCGTATACAGTGATGAACACCAAAGTATTCTTGACATCGGTCAGCAATACGGAAAACAATTGATCTGGATTTGTGCCGGCCTGTTTCTGGCAATTTGTGTGCTCCTGGTCGACAGTAAATTTTATGTTGCATTTGCTTACCATATATATATATTTATTCTTATTCTTTTGGTCGCTGTATTGTTTTTAGGAAAGGAAGTAAATGGGGCAAAAGCATGGTTCGAAATTGGCGGCGTAGGACTTCAACCTGCCGAACTAGGTAAGTTTGCTACAAGTTTGGCGATAGCTAAATTCATGAGCCAGTTCGGTTTTAAAATGGCAAGAACGAAATCATATATTGTTCTGGGAGCAATAATATTGATACCTGCATTGTTGATTTTGCTACAGAACGATACCGGTTCAGCTCTTGTATTTGCTGTCTTTTTTCTGGTTTTTTATCGGGAAGGATTGCCTGACATAGTTTTAATTGGAGGATTTACAGCCATTATCCTGTTTATTCTTGCCTTGTTATGGACACAGTTTCAGATACTTATTCTACTGATAATAGTCTCATTGATTCTGATAACGGTGATAAGACAAAGTATAAAAGAAGGTCTGATCGGATTTGTCATGGTTACCTTGATCTATGGCATCATGTTCGGGTTGAAAAATATAATAGGTTTCGATGCCACACCTTTTCAACTAATGATCTTTACGGCCATCCTTTCGGTACTTATTTTTATCGCTTATGGTTTTTCCAGACATATCCGACAGGCCTGGTTTGTTCTGCTCTTTTTCATTTTTTCCATTGCCATTACCCTATCGGTGAACTACTTCTATAAAAATATCCTGATCTCTCACCAACGTGACAGGGTAGATAATCTTCTGGGTATAAAAAACGATTTGAAGGGCGCAGGATGGAACGTGCACCAATCCAAAATTGCCATAGGCTCTGGAGGAATAATTGGCAAAGGGTTTCTGAAAGGTACACAGACCAAATATAATTTTGTACCCGAACAAAGTACAGACTTTATCTTTTGTACGGTTGGTGAAGAATGGGGATTTCTAGGTACAACAGTGGTGATACTTCTCTTCCTGACTATGCTGATTCGTCTAATATTTCTGGCTGAACGACAGCGATCGGCCTTCAGCAGAATATACGGCTATGGGGTAGCCTGCATTCTCTTCTTTCATATTATGATAAATATCTCCATGACCATCGGAATTGCTCCGGTTATAGGAATACCTCTACCCTTCTTCAGCTACGGAGGATCGTCTCTTTGGTCCTTTACGGTCTTGTTGTTTATTCTTATCCGGTTGGATGCCAGCAGAACAAAAAATTTGCGGTAAAAAAAATCAAATCATTCTATCTTTAGCCAGTTAAACATCTGCAAAAAAATATGGCAAAAAATACCGGCGGAAAAATAATCCAAATGTTAAGCCCGGAAAACTATATCCGGAAAAAAGCACGAAGCCTGCCCCTCCACGAGTGCACAATAAATATTGATTGGAAAGAATCGGGTCTGGCACAGATTTCGGTAGCCCGAAAACACACCAATGGCAATATCACCAGTTGTTTATACCTGGTAGACCTGCTCTGCCTAGGTGTGAAAGACACCCATTACATGTTTAATAGTACTCCGTATGAATACCGGGAGCAACAAGACGCGATCGATGAAAGAACTTCTTTGAAACCTGTTAAATATGAACTGGTTCACAACATCATACTCGCAGGAATCGAGTTTGCCGAAGAGTTCGGTTTCGCTCCGCACAAAGATTATACCTCAATCACTCAGTTTATGCTCGAAGAGGACAATGACGACATCGAACTGATGGAAATCGAATGTGGAATGGATGGGAAACCAGCCTATGTGCGAGGCCCTTTCGACACGGATGCAAAAATGAAGCAAATTATTTCCAGGCTGGAAAAAACAGCAGGAAAGGATAATTATACGATCATTGATGAGGATGAGGAGTTTGAAGATGATGATGACTTCTATGATGATGACTTCTATGATGATGAATTTGCAGATGATGATGATGAATATGCAGGCATGACGCCTGATGATAAAAAAGAACTGTTCCTTCGTCTCTCGGGAACTCTAGGTAAGCACACAGATGAAGAAAGTCAACAATTTTTCTCTCTTCTCGATTCAATCGTTTACGACCTTACTGACAAGGATTCTTACAATCAATACTGTGACGAATTATTTGAAGATTTGTATATTGATATAACTGAAGATGAAATTCCTGATGAATTATTGGGTCTGGAGCCCGGAAGCCAGATCATCTCTGCGGAGTTGAAAAATAAGTTTGTTGACATTTACCAATTGATCAACGAAGATTTTAAAGCGGCAAAAAGTGAATTCAAAAAATTCAAAGAAGAAGTGCCTGAATTCCCTGGAATCGGTTTTCTTGAAGTACAAATTCTTCAGGTGGAAAAGCCTTCCCGATATGGAAAAAGGTTGAAAGAACTTATTCTAAAGTATCCCAACTACCAATTGATTAATGTTCTATGGACAAACGAATGGCTTGCAAATGGTAACCCAGCAAAAATCCTATCCAGAGAACCTATTATCATGAGCAAATTGTATTCCGGCAGGTCGGCCATTCATGCAATAGAAAGGTATTTTGGATTGATTTTGGCCATTTTTGAAGTAGGCTTAGAATTGGATCTTAACAAAATTGAGGCTTTTAACTCGGTAATATACGATTTTGACTTATCCGAGACAGATGAGGATGCACTAGAGTGTTTGATTGCTGTACTTAAGATCAAGTATTTATTGGCACTCTTTACTATTAGTGATCAATAATAGCAGCAACTTTCCCAAAGTTTTTAGTTACTCTCGCTATTTGATCGAAAGTAGAAACTTTGGGAAAGTTATTACTATCAATACTCTTCCGCCGGTATCAGATTCAGCTCCTCTCTGCTGAATACCGGACCATCCTTGCAGATGTATAATTTACCAACATTGCAGCGGCCGCATTTACCAACACCGCATTTCATACGGTTTTCAAGCGTAGTGTAGATCTGATCATCTT
>CAYHFJ010000248.1:0-4681 GCA_964355885.1 uncultured Flavobacteriales bacterium | reverse complement strand
GATGGAAATAGTGATATTGGATTGGGACATTTGGTACGTTGCATGGCACTGGCACAGATGCTTCAGGTTAATTTTGACATTACTTTTATTTGTAGAGAACTGCCGGAGAAAATAAAAGTGGAGATTTCTGAATATCAATGGAAGCTGGAACTGATAAAAAAGGAAAGCAGTTTTTATAATAAATTAAGCTCAGATCGGCTGGTGGTGCTTGATGGATACGGTTTTGATACCGTATATCAGAAGCAGGTAAAAAGTTCCGGTTGCAAGCTGATCTGTATTGATGATTTACATAATAAAGAATTTTTTGCCGACCTGATCATCAATCATGCACCAGGTATGCAGCAGACAGATTACCGGGCTCAGCCCTATACACGGTTTGCCCTGGGACCTCAATATGCGCTTTTACGCCAGAACTTTTTGGCCCAGGCAAAAAAGAGCAGAGAAGTAAAAAAAGCAGAAACGGTAATGATTTGTTTCGGAGGCTCAGATGATAAGAACTTCACTGAAAGGGTACTGAAGATCGTTTTAACTTTCCCGAAATTTATAAAGATTAACGTCATCACAGGTGCCGCATATCGCTGGTTGGATACCCTTCGCCAATTGATGGATCAGGATGATCGTATTACCCATAATCATGCAGTTGGACAAAGGCAATTGCTTGATCTCATGTTGGAAGCAGACTTAGCTATAGTACCGGCAAGCGGTATCCTCTTCGAGGCTTTAGCTGCAGGATGTAATGTCGTTTCAGGATATTATGCGGATAATCAATTGGGGAACTATTATGGATTTCTTTCATTAAATGCCTTTACAGATGCGCATAATTTTGATCCTGAATATTTAACAGAAGCTTTAAATAAAACTGAGGGGTTTTCTGGTTCCCGTATTATTGATGGAAAGAGCCCGGTCAGGTTGCTTGAACAAGTTCGAAATTTAATCCATGTTGGTTCAGATATTAGTTGACAATCCCCGTTCCTGGATCATTCCTTTTACAGAGGAATTAAAAAAAAACCTGATAACAGCAGGTCATGAAGTTGTATTGATCCATGATGCAAAAGAAGTTAAGCAAGGGGATATCCTTTGCCTGTTGGCTTGTGAGAAAGTTTTTAAAAAACTTGATCTGAACAGGCATAATTTAGTAGTTCATGAAAGTGATTTACCAAAAGGAAAGGGATGGTCGCCATTGACCTGGCAGGTGTTGGAGGGTAGGAATGAAATCACTGTTACCTTGTTCGAAGCCACGCCGGCTATTGATGCCGGGAATATCTATGACCAGGAGTTTATTAAGCTTTGTGGCGATGAACTCATTGATGAATTGAGAGTGGCTCAGGGAAAAGCGACGATCCACCTGATACAGAAATTTGTTTCTGATTTTCCGGATATTAAAGGAAGGGCGCAGGTTGGAGAAAGCACTTATTATGCGAAACGGACCCCCGAACACAGTACTTTGGATCCGGACAAAACCATTAGGGAACAATTTAATTTATTGCGGGTTGTGGATAATGATAGATACCCCGCTTTTTTTATCAATAATGGAGTGAAGTATAAGATTTCAATAGACAAGTTCTCAGAATGAAGGATATTTTAATCGAAAAAATCAGCATAAGCGAATCGCATGCGCCCATTATCATTGCTGAGATGTCAGGCAACCACAATCAATCCTTAGACCGGGCGTTAGAAATTGTTGAAGCTGCCGCGAACGCCGGCGCACATGCAATTAAATTGCAAACTTATACGCCAGATACGATGACGATCAATTCCAGTGGTGGCCTGTTTGATATCACTGATGAAAAATCGTTATGGAAAGGCAGGAATTTATATGAACTTTACCAGGAAGCATACACTCCCTGGGAATGGCATCAGCCGTTATTTGAGAAAGCGCGGTCATTAGGGCTTATGGCATTCAGCACCCCTTTCGATGAAACTTCGGTTGACTTTCTGGAAAAAACCGGGGTGGCTGCGTATAAGATTGCTTCTTTTGAAAATACAGACTGGCCCTTGCTTAAAAAGGTTGCTCAAACAAAAAAACCGGTGATCATGTCAACAGGAGCTGCATCAATTGCAGATATTGATGAGGCGGTACAGATTTTAAGATCCCATGGTTGCAAAGATCTGGTACTGTTAAAATGCACCAGCACTTATCCGGCAACTCCGGAGAATACAAATATTTTAACCATCCCGCATTTGCGGGATCTGTTTGATTGTCATGTGGGACTTTCCGACCATACTATGGGTATTGGAGCAGCCATTGCCTCTGTGGCTTTGGGTGCCTGTGTTATTGAAAAGCATTTCACCTTAAGACGTGCAGATGGTGGGGTTGACAGTGCCTTTTCAATAGAACCGGAGGAGCTCAAAAGTCTGGTGATTGAATCTGAAAGGGCATTTTTATCATTAGGACATATACAATATGGGGTTCAGGATGCGGAAAAAGAAAGCTTGCGTTTTAAAAGGTCGCTTTATATTGTAAAAGAAATGAAGGCAGGAGAAAAATTCACACCTGAAAATACGAGGGTAATAAGGCCGGGTGATGGCCTGCAGTCAAAATTTCACGACCTGATATTGGGGAAAACAGCAAAGCACGATATTAAAAAGGGAACCCCATTAACCTGGGATCTGCTATGAAAAACTATATTCTGGTTTCTGATAAGCCTTGGCATGATGCATTGTTTGCATATCTTGAGAACTATATTCCGGGACGCTGGTCCAGGATCATTTCGAAGAATAAGTTCACTCAAAAGAATCTGAAAAAGCTTCATGCGGATTGTGTGTTTATCCCGCACTGGTCTCACCTGATCCCTGCAGATATTTATGAGAATTTTGAGTGCATCGTTTTTCATATGACCGATCTGCCTTACGGTAGGGGAGGAAGTCCTTTGCAAAACCTGATTGAAAGAGGACATACTAAAACCAAAATATCCGCCATTAAAGTCGAAGCAGGAATTGATATGGGTGGTATCTATTTAAAAGCACCGCTGAGCCTGTCGGGAACAGCAGAAGATATCTTTATCAAAGCTTCAGGAGTAATACAGCAGATGATCAAAAAGATTATTGAATCAAACCCGGTTCCCAAAAAACAGAAAGGAGAAGTGGTTAGATTCAAAAGAAGGACACCCGGACAAAGCAATATTCTAAATCTCAAAACGCTGAAAGAGGCTTATAATCATATCAGGATGTTGGATTGCAAAGGATACCCCCACGCTTTTATAGAAGCGGGCAATTTCCGTTTTGAATTTAGCAAAGCCTCTTTAAAAACAAATAAGTCAATCATAGCGAATGTTAGAATCACTGAAAAATAAGAAAATATTAATTGTTGTGGCACATCCTGATGATGAAATATTGGGTTTGGGCGCAACCATGAACCATCTGATAAATAACTATCAGGTGCAAACTCATGTGGTTATTCTCGGTGAAGGTATAACTTCACGCGGCGATGTGCGCGACCAGGCGAAATGGGAAAACGAGTTGGCCATTCATAAGAATAATATTTATTCGGCACAAAATGCTATTGGATACCATTCTGTAAGTATCTATGATTTCCCGGATAACCGTTTTGATACTGTGGCTTTGCTCGACCTTGTTAAAGTGGTGGAAAAAGAAAAGTTGAAATTTATGCCGGATGCGATCTTTACCCATCATGGCGGGGATCTGAATATTGATCATCAAAGAACTTTTGAAGCGGTGATAACAGCCTGCCGTCCGATGGAGCATGAAACAGTAAAAACAATCATTGCATTTGAAACACCTTCCGGAACTGAATGGAGGGCGTCCACCGATCCGAGGTATTTTATTCCAAATATCTTTGCCTGTGTTTCAGAAGAAAATATAGAATCGAAAATCAGAGCTATGGAGTTTTATGAATTCGAGAAACGCGTTTACCCTCACCCTCGCTCTCCTGAGGCACTGAAGATATTAGCGCAACAACGGGGATTAACTATAGGAAGCCAATATTCAGAGGCATTTTCTCTCATCAGGACTATATGCTGAACAGTATTGCTATCATTACGGCCCGCGGCGGGAGTAAAAGGATCCCCAAAAAAAATATTAAACCATTTCTGGATAAGCCCATTATCGCATATTCTATTGAAGCTGCAATAAATGCAGGATGCTTTGACCAGGTGATGGTATCAACGGATGATGATGAAATTGCCCGTATTGCAAAACAATATGGCGCCGTTGTCCCATTTATGCGTTCCCCAAAAACATCCGATGATCATGCGACTACGATTGAAGTGTTCGAGGAGGTAATACTTGAATATCAAAAGCGGAATACTTTTTTTTCCTATGCCTGCTGTATCTATCCAACGGCACCATTTATCACTCCTGAAAAACTAGCGAAGGCATTTGATCTGTTAATCGAATCCGGGGCTGACTCGCTAATCCCTGTTACAAAATTCAGCTTCCCGATTCTGCGTTCCTTGAAAATAGAAAATAACCTGTTGCAGATGAACTGGCCTGAACATATGCACACCAGGTCACAGGACCTACCGCCTTCCTACCACGATTGCGGGCAGTTTTATTTTTTAAGATGTGAACCCCTGCTGCAAAAGAAAATGCTCTTCACTGATTTCACTGTTCCTATGGAAATTCCTGAATCGGAAGTTCAGGACATCGACAATGAAGAAGATTGGAAACTGGCGGAGATTAAATATTCATTTTTAGAAAGCAGAAGATGAAGAAAAAAGTT
>CAYHFJ010000247.1:0-4707 GCA_964355885.1 uncultured Flavobacteriales bacterium | reverse complement strand
GTAAAATCCTCTATTTGATTCTGTGTGGGTATCCCAAGAGATATCGTACGTGTGAGGTCTGTTGTTCCATCCAGGTACTGACCACCACTATCAATTAGCAATAAATTATCCGGTAGAATATCCAGATTGGTCTGGTTTGTTGCATGATAGTGAACAATAGCACCATGAGGACCGTATCCAACGATAGGATGAAAACTATCACCTTGAGATAAGGCTTGCCTGAGCCTGAATTCATTCAGTTTTTGTCCAACAGAAATTTCCGTAATTTTCTCTTTACCAATTGATTGATATAGCCAGAAGAGTGAATTTGCCATGGCTGCACCATCTTTCTCATGGGCATTTTTAATATTGAGAATCTCCTCCCGACTCTTAATAGCTTTCATCAGGGTAACCGGAGAAACTGATGGATCCACTTCATTATTCGCTAAAAGGGCCTTTGATATCTTATAATTGGTGCGAATGGTGTCAACTTGAATGCGTTTATTGGCTAATAGCTCGAGAAAAGGTACAAATTCGTTATAAGTCCTGATACTAATTCCATCTTTTTCCAGGATAGTTCTAAAAGACGCTGAAAGTTTAGACGCATCTATAAAAAGCCACGCTTTTTCCTGATCTACATAGCAATAAGCATAAACCAATGGAGTATACGGTATTTCATTGCCTCGGATATTTAGGATCCAGGCCACATCATCCAGCATGGATACAACAATCGAATCCAAATTCCTTGAAAAGAGATCATTCCGCAACGTAACGAGCTTGTTTGATCTTGATTTGCCTGCATATTCGACCGGATAATCGTAGGCTGGTTTTGAAGGAATATCTGGTTGATCCAACCAAATCTCACTAACCAGATCTATGTCGTATCGAAAAATGATCCCCTTCGCAGCCAATTTTGCAGACAACAGATTCGCTTCAAGAGTCGAAATTGCTGATCCATCGAGTCCGAGCGTATTACCGGCTTTTAGATGGTCCAGTATCCAGGATTCTACCGATATGGCATCCGGAACCCTATCCTTCATCAGTTCTATACCAAAACCCTTAATCTCATCAATGGCTTGAATAAAGTAACGTGTATCTGTCCACAAAAGAACCCTGTCGGAAGTTACCAGAACTTTGCCATAAGAACCGCTAAAACCAGAAATCCATTCTCTCGTTTTCCATCTGTCGGGAGTGTATTCACTTAAATGAGGATCCGATCCGGTTATTAGCCAGGCATCTATCTGATATTTTTCCATCAGCAATCTTATTCCGGCAATACGTGCTCCTATTTCCATTTTGAGCATTAAAAATGATTGGTATTTTTACTATTGATATAATAATGAATAATTTGCCTCATACTATTGGCACATAAATCATCCATTGGAATTTTTGCCGGATGAATGAATTCTACCGAGGCGACATCATCATCCGGGTTCAATTGATCAAAGTTTTCAACTTTGCAATAAAAGGCTAAATCGACTGTAGGAACAACCATACCGGAAAAGGGATACATATTTGGGAAGGAGACAAGATAGTTCATTTCAGTCACCTCGAGGTTTAATTCTTCCATGATTTCCCGATAGACAGCCTCTTCTGCCGATTCTTCCGGTTCAACAAATCCCCCGGGAAGGTCAAGCATCCCCTTATTGGGATCAAAAGCCCTTCGCGTTAACAGAAGTTCGCCTAAATCATTGAAAATCAAACATGCAACTGCTGCCGAATTATTAACATAGTAGTTGAAGTGGCAATCTTCGCACCTGAATGACCTGCCATTATCCTTACTTATAAAAGATTTTGAGCTGCATTTAGGGCAATAAGTAAAACATGGATTTGTCTCCTGGAACATCATTTAATGTATTTCATGGCCCTCATCCATTCTACTACCATCAGAGGCCATTGGTCATGCGCCTTTCCGGTTTTATGCATTCCGAAGCCGTGCCCTCCTTCCTTGAAGATATGTAGTTCAGCCGGAATTCCCTCTCTTTTGAGAGCAAGATAATATTCAATGCTGTTTCTCGGTTTTACACCGGTATCATCATCGGCCAAAGCGATAAAAGCCGGAGGAGTTTGATTGGTCACCTGCAACTCATTGCAAAATTTTTCAATTATTTTCCAGTCATTTGTTTTCCCTATGAGATTTTCTCTTGAACCCATATGGCCCCACTCCTCTTTGAATGTTACTACCGGATAAAGCAAGATGGAAAAGTCTGGCCGGCAACTTAATTTCCCCACAGCAGAATTTGAATTACTATTACCAGAATCAAAGTGAGTAGAAAGTGTTGAAGCAAGGTGCCCGCCGGCAGAAAAACCTGCGATCCCAACCTTTTTAGGATCAATCGACCACTCTTCGGCATGAAAACGAACCAATCTTATGGCTTGCTGGGCATCCTGAAGAGGTATCTCAGAATGACCAAAAGGAAGCCTGTATTTTAAGACTATTCCTGCTATTCCATGGCTTTGAAGAAATTCGGCTACTTCATACCCTTCATGGTCCATAGCTTCCATTCCATAACCTCCTCCCGGACAAATTACGACTGAAACACCGGTGTTTTGTTCTTTTGGTGGAAGATAAATTGTTAGAGTCGGTTCAGAGACATACCGAACCCTCCTTCCCTCAAAAGTTTCCTCTGGTTTCGGGGAAACAACCGGATCAGGAGTGCCTTCTGGCCAAAGTTTCATAATTGGTTGCGATTGAGCAAAATGAAAAGTTAACATAAACAAAAGGATCAAATAAATATTCTTTTTCATCTGTTAATATTTTTTTTTAGTTGCCAGATGGAACTCCCAATAATCATCCGTTTGTGTGTGGAAGATTTACTGATGGTCGTTTCACTGTGATAATTTTTGAGTTTTTCAATTTATAAAATGGAATCGTACCTATGTCAAACGGATAAAAATAACCAAATATCTTTGCAATTTTCACAGAATATAAGACAAAGTAGGTATAAATAATAAATTCCCCTATTTTTGTGACTATGGATCTAAATTTACTTTGGAAAGGAATTGTTACAGGATTGGCTGTATCCATTCCATTGGGCCCACTTGGAATATTGTGTATTCAAAGAACTGTCAACAAAAACTGGAAATCCGGAATTTTCTCAGGTATGGGTATAGCAACTGCAGACACGGTCTATGCTTTTGTTGCAGGTTTCAGCTTGTCGATCATCATTGATTTTATCAGAACGTATGAACTATATTTTAAGTTGGTTGGACTATTTGTCTTAATCCTCTTAGGAATATATATTTTTAGATCTAATCCAACGAAGCAAATACAAACTTACAAAAGAAGGGGTTCTTCGCATGTGCAGGATTATCTCACAACCTTTTTCATAACATTATCTAATCCACTGTCTGTCTTTGTGTTCGTTGCAATTTTTACAGGATATAGCATCGTTATGCAATTTTCTCATCCGTTGGAAGCATTGCTGACAATTGGAGGAATTTTTATTGGATGTTCACTGTGGTGGATAGTAATCACGGGCCTTGCCAATCTCTTCAGACACAAATTTACTATCAATACGCTCTATTGGGCAAATAGGATTATCGGCCTTGGAGTCATCATTATTGCCGTGGCCTTCTTTATTTATTTGCAGATTAAAGGGGTTTAAGGTACATGAAATTTGACCCTAATGCGAGTTGAAGATTTTCTTTTTCAAAGGGGAATCGTGCTCCTTCGACATATGCGCAAAGGTTAGCCGGTCCAGTAGCATCGGAAAAAACTTCCCAAGAAATACTGAGAGCTTACCTTCCTTAAATGTTAGTACAAGTGATCTTTCCCTTTTCTCAATAGCGTCGGCCACTAATTGTGCGCATTCCTCGGCACGCATCATTTTATCCTCTTTTCTTGGCGTTTCCCCCTGTGGTAATCCATTTGCTGTCAAGGCTGATTTTCTTATCTCAGAGGTCGTAAAACCAGGTGCAGCCACGAGTACATGCAGTCCGGTGTACAAATTTTCCAAACGTATGGTATCCAAAAAGCCTCTAACTGCAAATTTGGAGGCAGAATAAGCCGAGCGTGCGGGCAAACCAACGTGTCCTGCCACAGATATAATGCCAACCAATGAACCTTTGGCTTTGATCAGATGCGGAAGTGCATATTTTGTGCAATAGACAGTACCGTAAAAATTAACATCCATTACCTTTTTAAAACTTGCCAAATCAATGTCTTCAAAGAGTGCACGCATGGATAATCCGGCATTGTTAATGAGAACATCGATTTTTCCAAAGTATTGGATTGTATTTTGGATCAACTCTTTGCATGACTGTTCGCTTGTAACATCAGTTTTGGTTACTAAGATCTCAGAATCTGCCAGTGATGCCTTTAGTTCATTTAATTTATCTATTCTTCTGGCCGCCAAAGAAAGGGAGGCTCCTCTTTTGGCATATTCGACAGCCAGTGCACGGCCTATACCTGAAGATGCTCCAGTTATAACAACGACTTTACCGTTCATTGACAATTAGTTAATTACTTAAATATAACGTTTTGACCGAATGTCTCCAACAAAAATAGTGCTTTTTACCGGATATATATATGATGTCAATATATTTCTATATATATCAGATAATAAGGGAATTAGTATAATTATATTCAATAAATTGTTTTTTTTATATCTGTATTGGGTGATTAAAAAAAATGGGTTATCTTTGCAGTGCCTTTGAAAAACAAAGGAATAACAAGGATGACTCAGTAGCTCAGCAGGTAGAGCACATCCCTTTTAAGGATGGGGT